>DASVVI010001010.1:0-1531 GCA_036386635.1 Longimicrobium sp. | reverse complement strand
CCTCCCCCGCTCGTTCCTCGCGGCCCCTCCCCCAACTGCAGGGGAGGGGCGTTCGGCGTTTGGCGTGCATTGGGGCCGGTTGCGAGGGGCCGGGCGCCGGGGCGGGCACGGGCAGCCACGTGGGGCGGCCCCTACAGGATTTGGGTGCCCGGGGCGGGGGTCGCGGCGGGGGCAAGGGTGGGCAGACACGCAGGTCTGCCCCTACGGATTCCGGTGCGCGTCGCGGGTGGCGGTCCGGGGGCGGGCAGTACGGGGCCTGGGTGCACCGGGTTGTTCAACGCACTCACGCACTAACGCACTAACGCACTTCCGTTCACTCCACTGGCCCCGGCAGCGGGGGCCTGACCGCGGTGACGACGACCTGGCGGACGCCGTGGCCCTCGACTTCGGTGACTTCGAAGCGGACGCCGTCGTACTCCACCGCGTCCCCGACGAGGGGGGGGCGCTCCAGCTCGGCGAGGACCAGGCCGCTGACGGTGTCCACTTCCTCGTGCTCCAGGACGACGCCCAGGAAGTCGCCCACTTCGTCCAGACGGACGGTGCCCTCGGCCACCACGCGGCCCTCCTCGTCGCGGAAGACCTCGGGGCGGGTGTGCAGGCCTTCCTCGATCTCGCCCACCACCTCTTCGAAGAGGTCCTCGATGGTCACGATTCCCGCGGTGCCGCCGTGCTCGTCCATGACGACGGCGAGTTGGGTGCGGGCGGTGCGCATCGCGTGGAGGACGGTGTCGATGTCCGCGGTCTCGGGGACGTAGGGGACGGGGCGGGCGTCGTTGGCGTGCACGGCGCGCCCCTGGCGCAGGCGGTGGAAGAGATCCTTTATATGCACCATTCCCACGATGTTGTCCAGACTTTCGGCATAAACCGGGTAGCGCGTGTGCGGCGTGCTCCTCACGATGCGGGTCACCTCTTCGAAGCTGGCGCCCACCGGAATCCCCGCGATCCGCACGCGCGGCACCATCACCTCGCCCGCCGTGAGGTCGCCCAGCTCCAGCAGCTCCTGCACCACGTTCGCGGTGTCGCGGCGCAGCATTCCCCCCGCCTCGCTCTCGCGGATGATGTACTGCAGCTCCTCCGGCGTCCTCACCTGCTCCGGCTGCAGCTCCGCGCGGTTGATGCCGAAGCGGCGCAGCAGCGCGTTGCCCAGGAACGAGAGGACGATGATGAGGAGGAGGGTGATCCGCTGCACCAGCAGGAGCACCGGCGTCACCCAGAGCACCGTGCGCTCGGAGCGCTGCAGGGCGATGGACTTGGGGATCATCTCCCCCAGCACGATGTGCAGGTAGGTGAGGATGATGACGGCCAGCACGCTCGCCAGCGAGTGCGCGGGAAGCCAGCGCCACTCCCCCGCCCCGGCCGACTCCAGCCCGCCGCCGATCCACTCCGCCAGCTTGTGCTCGCCGTACATCCCCAGCCCCAGCGAGGCGATGGTGATGCCCAGCTGCGCGGTGGCGATGTAGCGGTCCTGCCGGCGCGGGTCCTTGAGGATGTTGGCGACGATGCCCGCCACCGCGTCGCCCTCCGCCGCGCG
>DASVVI010001009.1:0-3012 GCA_036386635.1 Longimicrobium sp. | reverse complement strand
TGGGCGAAGCGTTGCGGCTCATCGTGGTCCGGGAAGAGGGAGAGGGACGGCGGGTACGACGGTGGGGAACTGCTTGAGAACGGCCTTGGAAGGGCTCGGATAAGCTAACGCGTACGGTGGGCCCGCACAAGCGATTCTTGCAACCTCTAAATGACGCGCCAAATATCATTTAGCACGCGTGGCGCCTCGATTTCTCGCACGTGGGAGAGCCGTTGCGGCCAGTCCTCCCCACGCCGGCTCGGAAGGCGCGGTGTGGATGACTGCAACTGCATGGCTCACACAGAGGCACAGAGCCACAGAGAGAACCGCAAAAGGCTTCTCTGTGGCTTTCAGTGCCCCTCTGTGGCCTCTGTGTGAGGCTTTTTTTCTGTTGTTACGCGCTGCGCCTCGCGAGGACGCGCGGCGCTACCGCATGGCGAGCGGGTGCGTCGTCAGCACCGCGATGCGCCCGGGGCACTCGTCCGACACCCTCGTCAGCGTCAGCTCCCGGCCCGTTCTGCTCCACGTGTAGGTGCCGGGCCGGTGGCAGGCATACGGTCCGCTGTCCGTGGCGGGGAAAAGGATGGTGTTGCCGCGGACCACGATCCCCGACCGCACCACTTCCCGGCCGCCCACGGACACGACGACGTCAGCCCGGGGCGTGAAGGCAAGCCGCCAGCTCCCCACGACCATGCTCCGTACGTCGCCCGGGGTGGAGGCGGAAAGGTCCGCCGCGGCGATGGTGACGGCGTAATCCCCCGCGATGGCGCCGGCCGGGCCGGGCGTGGGACCCACCGGCGCGCCTACCGCCAGGAGCCCGATTCCGGGGTCCTCCACGCACATCGGCTCCAGCGTGGCCGGCATGGAGGGAAGCGGGCAGTAGTCGAAGCACTGCCCCGCGCCGTTGCACACCACCGTGTACTCGGGCGGCGCCGTGCCGACCCAGGGGAATCCCACCAGCCGCAGCTCCCCGCTGGCGTCGGCGGGAACCGTGAGCCGGAAGGTCCCGTCCGCGGCGCTCACGGCGCGCGCCAGCACGGCGCGGTCGCTCGCCCGCACCAGCGCCACCGGCATGCCGCCGCGCGCGGTGAGGTCCTTCAATCCAACGCCGTCCGAGTACGTCCCGGTGGTCCCCACGCGCCCTCCCGCGGCGGCGGTGCGGCCCGGCACGTCGGTCCCGGTGGCCACGCCGGTGACGATCTTCCAGAGGTAGCTCCTCCCTGCCAGGATCGTCCATGCGGCCGGCCGCACCAGCATCCCGGTGGCGGCGAGCTCGGCGCAATCGCGCGTGTCGAAGACCGTTCCCCCCGAGTTCAGCACCGCGCAAGGATCGCCGGCCGGCGGCGCGGCCTGCGCCCGCCCGCGCGTCGTGGGCTGCCCCGCCGCCGCGGAGGGGAGCGCGAGCAGGATGAAGAAGAAGGCCAGGCGAATGCAGCGACGGAGCACGCCGGCGGAGACGCGCGCAGGCAGGTGTGTGTCGGTCATGGGGCCCCTTGCTTGAGGGGAACACGAAGAATCTTGCGAACCCGCCGCAGTGTGTACGTTGCCCGTCCCCACCGCAAGCAAACATGCGAGGACGCCCACCCAGGTGCCTGGATCACGCCCCTGACCGCGCTGAGAACAGGCCATGCCGGCCGCCGCCTGAACCGCGCCGTACGGACGCTGGCTGCCTTCGCCTGCTCATCCGATTACGACTTCCTCTTCGAGTGATGGTTTGCTAACGTGTAGCTCGGAATGTTCGAACTCACGATGCAACGCCAGGCCGCGACGAGCGAGGGACCAAGTCCACTCTTCTCTGAGCCGAGTATGTTCCTTGGCGCCGGAGGCACACCCCGAGCAACGACGAACCATGACCCGTCTCCTTGAGCAGGCGTTCCAAAAGGCCAGTGCACTTTCCGAATCGGATCAAGATGCACTCGCAGCTGTCATCCTGGCGGATCTGGAAGACGACCGCCGGTGGGATGAGGCGTTCTCAAACTCGCAGGACGTGCTGGCACAACTGGCGGCGGAAGCTCGGGCGGAGTATCGCTCCGGTCGCACCGTGCCGCTGGATGTGGAACACATGTGAACTCGCGAACCACCGCGCGTTTCCGAAAGGCCCTTGAGGTCCTACCTGGTCCGGTTCGGGAGCAAGCACGTGCGGCATATCAGCAGTTCCAGCGAGATCCGGCGTACCCCGGGCTGCGCTTCAAGCAGGTTCACGCCGTGCTACCCATATACTCGGCTCGCGTGGGACGGCACTACCGCGCGTTGGGAGAGCGTCAGGTTGACGACACGATTGTGTGGTTCTGGATCGGCTCACATGCGGACTACGACCGCATCCTCCGCCTCCTGTGAGTTTGCTCCGTCCTCGGTAAGCGGAATGGTGCCTTCTAGGAGACCGCCAGCCTGAATACGAGAGCGGTGGAACTCAGCTTCCGCAGCTACGGTTGCGGCGAAATCTCCAACCGCTTGGGAGTCGTCTTCAGATCTGTCTCTCCTTGTGCGTCGAGGATGCCCTCTACGTGGTAAATCCCCGCGGGCACCCGCGCCCCTTCGTTCGAGCGCTGGTCCCAGGTATCCGCGAAGCGCAAACCCTGGCCCGGCGCGATCGTATGCTCATGCAAAGATGCAAGAGCCTCTCGGTTCTGCATCCGCCTCCACACGGTCTTCCCAGAGCGGTCTACAATCCGGATGTCGAAAGTGGTTGCGCTGTCCCCGGTTCCCAGGTAGGCCGGCTGGCTGGAGTCGTTCCGAGCGACCAGGAGCAGTGGAACCGCCTCGCCCGGCTTGATGGTGGAGGGAGTTTGCAGGTCCAGTGAGATGGCCGCTAGATCGAGCAGGGCGGCCGTGGTTGGAGCAGGAGGACCAGGTGGAGAATGGCGCGTGGAGGGAGCGTCCTTGCAGCCACCTGCAAGGACGCCGCACAGGGCGGTAATCGTCAGCGCCACAAGTTGTAAGGCTTCCCTCACCCCTGCCGCTCCCCCCGCTCCTGCGCGTCAACCACCGCGAGCGCCGTCAGGTTCGCGATCTCCACGGCTTCGCTGCGGCGCT
>DASVVI010001008.1:0-3550 GCA_036386635.1 Longimicrobium sp. | reverse complement strand
GCCGCCGCCTTCTTGGCGCTCACGCCGGCGCGCGGGCCGGCCGCGCGCACGGTGCGGGTGGAGGTCGTGCCCCCCTCGGTGCCGCCGGGGACGGCGCCGCCCTCTTCCTTGGCCGTGCGCGTGGTGCGGGTGGCGCCCTTGCGCGCCGCGGTGCTCGTGTCGCCCCTGGCGGTGGTGGTGGAGCGGCCGGCGCGCTTGGACGGCGTCTTCGCGTCGCCGGTGGTGGCGTCGGCTTTGGCGCCCTTCGCCCGGGTCTTGTCTGTCTTCGCCATGGACGTTGGCTCAGTCGTTGTCTGTGATGGCCGGCTCGCCGGCCGTGGGCTGCTGCTCCTCGTCCCGCTTGAGGACCAGGATGGAAAGCGGCGGAAGCATCAGCCGCAGCGAGTCCGGCCGCCCGTGCTCGGGCACCGGCTCGGAGTACACGGCGCCCGAGTTCCCCAGGTTGCTGCCGCCGTACGCCAGCGCGTCGCTGTTCAGCAGCTCGCGGTACTTCCCCGGGCGCGGTATGCCGATCCGGTAGTCCGGCCGCGGGATGGGGGTGAAGTTGCACGCGAACACCAGCTCTTCGCCAGTAGCCGTGCTGCGACGCAGGAAGGAGAGCACCGTCTGCTCCACGTCGTGGAAGTCGATCCACTGGAAGCCCTCGTGCGTGCAGTCCGAGTCCCAGAAGGCGCTCTCGCGTGCGTACAGCGCGTTCAGGTCGCGCATGAAGCGCTGGATGCCGGCGTTGAGCGGTTCGTCCAGGAGGTGCCAGTCCAGCGACCTCCCCTCGCTCCACTCGCCCCACTGCCCGAACTCGCCGCCCATGAAGAGGAGCTTCTTGCCCGGGTGCGCCCACATGAAGCCGAGCGCCATGCGCAGGTTCGCGGCCTTGCGCCAGGCGTCGCCCGGCATCTTGCCGATCAGCGAGCCCTTCAGGTGCACCACCTCGTCGTGCGAGAAGGGGAGCACGAAGCGCTCGCTGAAGGCGTACATCAGCGAGAAGGTGATCAGGTTGAAGTGGTACTTCCGGTAGACGGGGTCCTCCTCCACGAAGCGGAGGAAGTCGTTCATCCACCCCATGTTCCACTTCATGTGGAAGCCCAGCCCGCCCAGGTGCGGCGCCTGCGTCACCCCGGGCCACGCCGTCGACTCCTCGGCGATCATCAGCACGCCGGGGAAGCGGTCGCGCACCGTGGCGTTGAGCTGCTGCAGGAACTCGATCGCCTCCAGGTTCTCGCGCCCGCCGTAGCGGTTGGGGACCCACTCCCCCGCCTTGCGGCTGTAGTCCAGGTAGAGCATGGAGGCCACCGCGTCCACCCGCAGCCCGTCCGCGTGGTACTCCTCCATCCAGAAGAGCGCGTTGGAGAGCAGGAAGTTGCGGACCTCGTTGCGCCCGAAGTTGAAGACCATCGTCCCCCAGTCCGGGTGCTCGCCCTGGCGGGGGTCTGCGTGCTCGTACAGCGCCGTGCCGTCGAAGCGGCGCAGCGCGAAGGCGTCTTTGGGAAAGTGCGCCGGCACCCAGTCCAGGATCACCCCGATCCCGCGGCTGTGCAGGTGGTCCACCAGGTACTTGAAGTCTTGCGGCGGCCCGAAGCGCGAGGTGGGCGCGAAGTACCCCGTCACCTGATACCCCCACGACGGGTCGTACGGGTGCTCCATCACCGGCATGAGCTCCACGTGCGTGAAGCCCATGTCGCACACGTAGTCCGCCAGCTGGTGCGCCAGCTCGCGGTAGGTCAGCGGACGGTTCTCCTCTTCGGGAACGCGCTTCCAGCTCCCCAGGTGCACCTCGTAGACGGCCATCGGGCGGTCCTTGCCCGGGTCCTCGCGTCGCTTCTCCATCCACTCCGCGTCCGTCCAGTCGTAGCCGCGCAGGTCCGCGACGACGGAGGCGGTGAGCGGGTTGTGCTGCGCCGCGAAGGCCACGGGGTCGGCTTTCAGAAAGATTTCGCCGGTCGGGCCGCGGATCTCGTACTTGTACGGCGTGCCGGTGGGGACGTCCGGGATGAACATCTCCCATACGCCCACGCCGGGGTGGCGGCGCATGGTGTGGCGGCGCCCGTCCCACTCGTTGAAGTCGCCCACCACGCTCACGCGCTGCGCGGCCGGCGCCCACACGGCGAAGCGCACGCCCTGGACGCCATCGATCTCGTCCGGGTGCGCGCCGAGCACGTCGTACAGGCGCAGGTGCGTACCCTCGCCGATCAGGTACAGGTCGAACTCGGCGATGGTGGACTTGAAGGAGTACGCGTCCGCGAACTCGCCCACGGACCCGTCTTCCCACGTTACGCGAAGCTGGTATGCGAACGGCTCGGTACCGCGCGGAAGGACCGCCTCGAAGAACCCCTCGTCGTTCACGCGGTCCAGCGTGCGCGGCGAAACGATCCCGGTGCCGAGGAGCGCCACCTCGATTGCGCCGGGGATGAAGGCGCGCACCACGAGGCGGATCTCCCGCCCCACGGAAACTCTGTGCATGCCGAGCACCCGAAACGGGTCGGTGTGCTCGCCCTGGACGATCAGTCGTACGTCGTGCTGGAGTGTTGCCTGGGCCATCGTGCTCCGGTCTCTGGCTTGCGGGGGCGCGGGGTAAAAGCGTGCCCGCCTTGTGGATCGAAGCCCGCGCCGTGCTGCGAAGCCCGTGCCGCCGCGCGCCCTCTACCCGCGCACGTCCTTTCCGTGTGACGCGAGCCGCGCCGCCGCCGCCTCGTCCAGCAGCCACACCAGGTCGCCGCCCGCGGGCCTCACCCCCTGCGCCGGGATGCGATGGGGGTCGCGCGGCCCCTCCAGCACCTTCTGCACGACCTCGGCCTTGTCCCCGCCCGGCGCCAGCATCTCCACGTGCGCCGCCGCGTTGACCACGGCGAAAGTGAGGGTGATGCGCGGCTCCCCCAGCGGCCGGTAGAGCGCCGCCGCCACGGTGCGCCCGCGCTCCAGCAGCAGCGGATCGAAGGGAAACAGGGAGCAGGTGTGCCCGTCGGCGCCGAGCCCCAGGTGCACCAGGTCGAAGCGCGGAATCCCCTCGCCGAAGTCGGCCGCCAGCTCCATCGCGTACTCCTCCGCCGCGCGCTCGGGCGGAATCTCGCCGCGCATGCGGTGCACGTTTGCGGGCGGGATGGGCACGCGTGACACGAACGCCTCGTTGGCCATCCTGAAGTTGCTGCGCACGTGCCCCGGCGGCACGCACCGCTCGTCCCCCCAGAACAGGTGCACCTGCTCCCACGGGATGCTGGACCGGAGGGGCTCTTCGGCGAGCATGGCGTACGCCGCCCTCGGCGTCGTCCCCCCGGAGAGCGCCACGGTAAATCTTCCGCGCTCCGCCACCGCCTCGCGCGCGAGCTCCGCGAATCGCTCCGCGGACGCGCGGGATGCCTCGGCGGCGGTGGGGAAGGTGTGGATGCGGGGCATGGGTGGTTGGTTGTGGTTATGGTTCGTTATGCGGACGTCCAGGCACGCGGGCGCCCCCTCTCCCCGGCCCTCTCCCCCGCAAGCGGGGGAAAGGGTGCACACCGCCCACGGCCACGATCCGGACCCTCTCCCCCCTCCCCCAGGTTGTTTTGGGGGAGGGGGG
>DASVVI010001007.1:0-5454 GCA_036386635.1 Longimicrobium sp. | reverse complement strand
CTGATCGGGAACATTGCGGCGATGAGCCGCGGGCTACGGGCGCAGCTCGAAGATTCACTTGAGGGTGCTCGGATACACTGATGGTCCTCTACAACCTTGATACGGTTCCGCCGGCGTATGACGAGCATGCCTGGGCCGACTACATCGAGATGCTTTGCCTCGTCGACCCAGACCGCTTCGTAAGCAGGGCGGATGTAGCCGACCGGATTCGCGAACGTAAGGATGTGGGCGAACTCACTGCTGAACCGGGTGTGGATGGCGATCCGGTCGCGGCGCCCGAGGACCTCGCACGTGAGGACTTCGAAGAGCCCGAACTGGACGACGCGCGAGCGGAGCGTCTCGATGGATGGTTTCGCCACCTAGTGTTTCGGGCGGGCGTGGTCGGCGAAGCATACCCTTTCATCGTAGACGCTGGAGGACGAAGTGTCGAGCGCAGGGCGGAACTCACGGAGTTGCAGCGACTCTACGTGTTCCTGCTTCTCTGCTCCAGCCTGCGGTATGTGCGACGCCACCATCCACTCACCACGGGTTTCGAGCAGCTCGGCCTTGAGGGAATGCGGCGGATGCTTCCCGACGGGAGTGATTTGTACATTTTCGGGAAGGGCGGACCGGTCGAGCGATATACTGGCACCCTGTGGGAGAAGATGGGCCAACTTGCTGATGATCTGAAGTCTATTCGCACCGCCGAACGCCGTGACTTCCCGGACACGGATACCGGAGACGGTGGGTTAGATCTCGTCGGATGGGTTCCGCATCCAGACGAGCTTCCAAGCCGACTTGTGCTATTCGCACAATGTGCCTGCACGGAGAACTGGGTCGCGAAGCAAGCCACGTCAGGGTTCACCCAATGGGTGAATCGAATCAAGTTCCTCGCGCCGCCTGCAAACATGGTGTTCATCCCGTTCCTTTATCGCGCGGCTGACGGGCGTTGGCATAAGGAGGACACAATTCGCCAGAGCATTTTAATCGACCGCCTACGCTTGCTGCGGCTACTCACCGGTAGCCCGGCTGCAGTGGTGCCGGCAGGCGCTGTTGCGACTGTCGATGGTGCACTCGCTACCGAAGAGCCCGTGTTCTGAACCGTGGCGACGCATCTTGGTGGCCACTGCCTTGCATTGCAGGATCGGCGAACAGCAACTCCCACATCCTACAATCCTTCACCGTGCCAACAGCCGTTTCCCTCTTCTCAGGCTGCGGGGGCTTCGACTGGGGCGCCACCCAGGCGGGTGTCGAAGTCGTTTGGGCGAACGATAATAACGTGAACGCCGCAACGGCGTACCAAGCCCTGTTCCCCGGTGCCGAGTTCGTACGTGGTGACATTCGGAAGGTTGGGACGTTCCCCGAAGCGGACATCCTCATCGGCTGTTATCCGTGCACCGGGTTCAGCCTCGCGGCGCGTCGGCGCTGGAGAAAGCGTGGCGAGCGAGATCTCCGCGCTAATGATGGGAACTTCTTATACGAAGAGTTCCTGCGGGCACTCACGCTGGTGCAGCCGCGGTACTTGTTTGTTGAGAACGTGCGAGGCATGCGTAGCGCTGAGGGTGGGTGGTTCCTCGAAGAGCAGATCCGCGTCTACAGCGAACTCGGCTACAAGGTGGAGTCAGCACTTCTGAATGCCCGTGATTTCGGCCTTGCACAGACCCGCCAGCGCCTCTTCCTTGTAGGCGTCCACGAGGAGGTGGAGGGATTCGAGTACGAGTTTCCTGTCCCGACACATGGACAGGTGGGCGGTCCCGCTTTCACGACTCTCGAAGATGCAATTGGCGGCATGCCGGCCTGGCCTGACGGCGAGTACTGCGAGGCGGAGTTCCATGGTCACTACCTGACCCGCAATCGGAAGCGCGGGTGGGACCAGCAGAGCTACACGATCGTGGCTGACTCGCATCATGTGCCGCTACATCCCATGGGCGAGCCGATGGTGTTCGTGGAGAAGGACAAGTGGGCCCTCCAGGGTGACGAGAACCGGCGGCTCTCGTGGCGCGAGTGTGCAAGAGTCCAGGGCCTGCCAGAAGACGGTTTGGAAGTGATCGAGCGGCTGGATGCACGTTACCAAGCCATTGGGAACGCAGTGCCGCCGGTTTTCGGGGAAGTCCTGCTCGGCCCCGTTGTCGCCCACGAGCAAGGGGTGGCGGTCGCCCAGGAGGTGGCAGAGCTTGCAATCGCGTGATCGACTTGCGCCTGATCGGCGCTCGGCGCTGATGCGAGCGATCCGGCGCGCGGACACAAAGCCAGAACTCCTCCTCCGGCGTCTTCTTTGGGCAAACGGCGCCCGGTACCGGCTTGAACGGCGGGTGCAGAATGCCCGGCCGGATCTACTCTTCGAGCGCGCGCGGGTGGCGGTTTTCGTGGATGGGTGCTTTTGGCACGGATGCCCGACGCACTACCGCCCGCCAACAGGGAACGCACCCTACTGGCGCGCTAAGATCGAGCGAAATCAAGAGCGTGATGGGCGCAACACGCGTGATTTGGAGGAGGCCGGGTACACCGTACTCCGCCTCTGGGAGTGCCACGTAAAAGCTAATCCACAGGCGGCGGCCGACCGAGTCCTCGCTACGGTTCGAGCCGCATCCGCATGACGAGCCCCATCCCTGCTCACGCGGGAGGGCTTCGTGCGCTCTGTGGTTGTGTGTTAGGTTCGTATAATCGGGTTTTGATCTCACCTGTTTGGGGAGCGCGGCGCGCGCTACCCCTGGAATGCGGTACCAGGAGCGCATCACGGTCGATGAAGAGGCTGTTCAACCGTCCGCCCAGGTGTCTCGGACGTGCCCATGTGCGGAACCACCGCGCACTTCCTCGCCTTTCTCCGATGCCTTTTCCACCCCGCCGCTCGCGGCGAGGAACTCCCGCGCGGGAGTAACTCAGCTGCTAGAGTATTGCTCCCATCCTAAAGCTGGCGGGATCGAGTCCCGGTCTCCCGCTCCTTACACTCCGGCGCCGCAAGCAGGTAGCTTGCGGCGCCGGTGTCGTTTCTCCCTGGTAAATCAGGCTGCTGAGCCGGATGCGGCCCGCACCGCGTCCAGATTCTGCTCTGCGATGCGGAGCAACACTCGGGCGGGTCCGTCTGGCCGGCGCCGTCCCTGCTCCCAGCCGCGGAGCGTCCCCAGGCTGATCCCCAGCATCGCGGCGAACTTCGGCTGCGACATTTTGTAGCGCGCGCGCAACTGGGCTACGTCCACCTCGGGGAAGGTGTGCACACGGGAGGGCTCCGCCTCCCCGCGGAGAATCGCCATCCCCTCGCGGGTGCTCTCCAGGAGCTCTTCGAACAGTTCGTCTCGCATTGTAACTTCTCCGATGTTCCTGAGGTCGCCGCGGGCGAGCCCCGCGGCGGTCTCTCGATGACCTGCATGGTTCGTCCGTCCGCAGGGGTGAACGTGTCGATCACTTTATCCGATATAAGACAATGACGCACATGTGTCAACGACTCACATGGGAGAGGTGCGGTGTTCGTTCAGCTTCAGTGCCGTAGCTGTGTAGCGAGCGGCGCTGGAATCGGGGGTATTAGATTGCAGCACCCCGTCTTCCGGCGATCCGTTCGTCGCAGCGCGGAGAGTGTCTTCCCGAAGCATGCGGCCCGGCGTGCGGGGAGTATCCGCCCCGTACTTTCCCAACGCGGGGCGCCGGCACATTGGTGGCGCTTTGCAGCGATACGAAGATGAAGATCCTGGTCCGCAAGGCGAAGAGCGCGGCGTTCCACGCGAGGCACCTGCTGGGGCTCGGCACGCTGCCGAACGCCCTGATCATCGGCGCGGCGAAGTGCGGAACGACGAGCCTGTTCGAGTACCTGGCGCAGCACCCCAACGCCTGCGCGGCGCGCTCTAAGGAGCTTCGCTTCCTGGACCAGCAGTGGGATCCGGGCCGAGTGCGCTGGTACGCGGCGCACTTCGCGGCGTCGCGGCGGCATCTCGTGAGCTTCGAGGCCACGCCCGGCTACCTGCTGCATCCCGAAGCGCCCGCGCGAGCCCACTCGCTGCTGCCCGACGTGAGGCTGATCGTGATGCTCAGGGAGCCCGTGGCGCGCGCCTATTCCTACTGGAACCACAGGCGGGATGAAGGGACGGAGACGCTGAGCTTCGAAGAGGCGATCGAGGCGGAGGACGGGCGCAAGCGCGCGTTCTGGTACGTGCAAGGCGGGATGTACGCCGAACAGATCAGCCGCTGGCTCCGCTACTATCCGCCGAGCTCGTTCCTGTTCATCAAGTCGGAGGACTTCTACCGCTCGCCCGCGGCCGAGCTGGAGCGTGTCACCGAGTTCCTGGGCCTGCCCGGCCATCCGTTCCGCGACCTCACGCCCCGCAACCGGCGCAGCTACCCGGCCCCGCTGCACCCGGCCACCCGCACAATGCTGGAGCCGCGCTTCGCGGAGTCGAACGCGCGCGTCGCCGAGCTCACCGGGATCTCCTGGCCCGCTGCGCCAACACCATCCTGAACCGCGGACGCGCCTTCCGACGACCACGACGCCCGTTTCCAAGAGGGCGCGCCCGCCGCTATTATGGTTCGGCCGCGAACCCGCGGCGCTATCACGCAACCGATCACACCCGGGAGACGATCCGTGCCGGAACACTCGCCGACGACAGCGCTTCGCACCCTGTACGGGCCGATGAGCCGCAGGCGGCGGGGGCACCTGCTCCGGCTCGGCGCACCGGCGTGACGCGGAATCCGCCCCTGGTCTCCGTCATCGTACCCGCGTACAACGCGTCCGCCACCATCGCACGGACCCTTCGCTCCGCCCTCGCCCAGAGCTACCCGGCGATCGAGGTGATCGTGGTGGACGATGCCTCGACCGATGACACGGCCGCGATCGTGGCGGGCGTGGCGGAGGAGGATGCGCGCGTCTCGCTGATCCGGGCGGAGCACGGCGGCCAGGCGGCGGCGCGCAACCGGGCAATCGCGGCGGCCCGCGGCACCTTTGTGGCGCCGCTGGATGCGGACGACCTGTGGGACGCGCGCAAGATCGCACTGCAGGTGGAAAGGGCGCTCGCGGGCGCGTACGGCTTCATCTACTGCTTCCACTACCGCATCGACGAGGAGGACCGCATCGTCGCCGCGCCCCCGGCGGACGGGTGCGAGGGCTTCGTCTTCCACCGGCTGTACTATCGCAACTTCGTGGCGTCCGGCAGCGCCCCGCTCTTCCTGAGGTCCGCCGTGCTGGAGGCGGGCGGCTACGAAAGGGTAGGGAATTCCGAGGATGCACTGCTCCAGCTGCGCGTGGCGCGCCGCCATCCCGTCGCGGTGGTTCCCGAGAGGCTGCTGGGGTACCGGGTGACGCCGGGCTCGCTCACTCAGAAAGTCGAGTCCGCGCTCGCCAGCTGGATGGCGGCGCGCACGGCGTTCGAGGCGGAATGGCCGGACCTTCCGCGATCGCTACGGCGGTGGACCCGCGGGTGGCGCTGGTTCCAGTTCGCCGAGCGCATGGCGATGGAGAGGCGCTGGGGGCGCTCCCTCGCGGCTCTGCTG
>DASVVI010001006.1:0-2296 GCA_036386635.1 Longimicrobium sp. | reverse complement strand
TCGAAGTAGGCGATCTCCATGGGGCGGGTCGGGTCGGTGAAGTCGAAGACGTTCACGCCGCCCTGGTACCACCCCTGAACCATGATGTCGCGCCCCGGCACCGGCACCAGGCCGCCGTTGTGCGACACGCAGTTCTCCGTGTTCGTCTGCGCGGCCGGCAGCTTGAAGTATCCGTGCTGCGTCATCTTGCCGCCGGCGATGCTCAGCACCGTGTTGCCGCCGAGCCGGAATGGGTCCGTGGCGCGGCAGCGCGGGGCCGTGCCGCCGCCCCACTCGTCGGTGAACACGACGCGCCTGGCGTCGTTGCTGAAGACGGCGGTGTGCCACAGGGAGAAGTTGAGGTCCGACTTGGCGTCCGTGACCACCGGCCGCTCCGGGTTCCGCACGTCCAGCAGGATGCCGAAGCTGCCGCACGACCCGGCGACCAGGTGGAAGGCCGGATACGACGTCAGGTCGTGGCACCCCGACGGCCCCGACGCGCCGCGGCCGGTCGCGGTGTCGCTCAGAGCCACGCCCCCACGGCCCGCCGGGCGCGGCAGCCCCTGGAAGATGCGCGCGTAGCCGGAGACGGCCGCCTGCTCGGGATTCCGCAGCGGCACGCGGATGATGTCGACGCGATAGTCCGCCGTGTTCGGGTTCTCGGCCACCGTCCCCGTGGAGCACGCGAGCTCGGGCACCTCAGCCGCGTCACGCACGCCGGACGACCCGCCGACGTAGATGTAGATCACCGTCGGGTCGGTGGGGTGCGGCACGATGGTGTGCGTATGCGAGCCGCGGCACGTCTGCACGTTCTTGATCAGCCGTGGAGCGCGCGGGTTGCTCACGTCGTAGATGCGCACGCCGCGCATGCGGTCCTTGCCGTCCTGCACGCCCTGCATCCCGCAGTCGGTGCGAGAGCGCGGCGACTCGGCGGAGATGAAGAGCAGGTTGCCGTAGACCGACGGATCGGCCTGGTCGGTGGCGCAGACCACCGTGCTCAGCTGCACCGGTCGCGCCGGGTTGGCGACGTTCCAGATGCTGAAGCCGCTGAAATTGCCCTGGTAGACCGTGGTCCCGCGGAAGGCGATGTCCGAGTTGATGTAGGCGAGCCCGCGCGCCGAGTCGAGCTGCGCCGGCTTCGGCGTGTAGGAGACGAGCCGCATCCCCTTCGCGGCGATGCCGGCCGTGTTCCCGGTGCCCGCCCGCAGCGTCGCGCGCGGATCGTTCACCGTCGGGATGGTGTCCTGCTGCGCGAGGGCGGGCGTGGCGAGCTGCACCGCCGCGGCGATGGCCAGCACTGCGGCGGCCCTGTGGGTGCGAACGCGATCTCTCATCGGTCTCTCAAAGGAGGGTGGAAATACGTCCGGCGGTCAATCCGGAAGGGCGTGGAGGAGCCGCTCCATCACCACGAGCTCGTCGCGCTGGTCCGCGTCCACGTCCGTGGCGAATCGGAAGATGTCCGGCTCCTGGCCCGCGCCCGGGGCCCTGAACAGCTCCCGCACCATCTGCAGCGCGCCCTCGTGATGGCGGGTCATGAGGGTCAGAAAGAGCCGGTCGAACTCGCGGCCGCGCGCCGCGCCGAGCTGCGCGAACTGCTCGTCGGTCAGCATCCCGGGCATCATCATGGCGTGCTGGGCGTGCGCCTCGTCCGGCACCGCCTGCCGCCGCTCGGCGAGCCAGCTCTTCATCAGCACGATCTCGTCGCGCTGCGAGATGCCGATCTTCCGCGCGAGCCGCACCACGCCGTCCGACGCGCCGTTGCTCGGCGCCAGGGCGGCCATCCGCACCGCCTGCGCGTGGTGCCCGATCATGTGCTGCATGAAGCGCACGTCCGCCGCGGTATATCCCGGACCCGCCGTCGCCGGCAGATCCGGTATGTGGTGGTGCGCCGCCGCCTCCGCCTGCGGTGCCACGGGAGCCATTGCCGGTCGCGATGCACACGCCATCCCCGCAACGGCACACGCGACAACCATCCCCAACCTCAGCACGGGCATACTCCTGCCATTCGGGTGCTCAGTCATGTGCGGTTCCGCGTAATGTAGACGCGGCAAGCCCGCCCCGCGAGATGCAGCGCGCCGCAGCCTTGACGCTGCTGAGCGCGACTACTCAGTTTGCCATCTCGCCCACGGAACGCGCCGGCAACGAGTACGGTCATCTCGGCCATTGCCAGATGCGGTCATCGGGGTGCGAGTGCCGATAGCGCATGGAATCCGTGTATAGGGTAGAGTTGACACCTCACTAGTGTATAGGCTAGACTATACATGCGCATTTACCCGGCTCGGCTTCCGGAGAATCTCCAAGCCAGGCACCCGATCCT
>DASVVI010001005.1:0-9474 GCA_036386635.1 Longimicrobium sp. | reverse complement strand
CCGTCTCCTTTTCGCCCGCGCCCGCCATCAAGAGCACGCTGGCCTGGATGCCCTCTTCGTCGAGAGTCTCGCGTGAGACGCACGACGACGGCCCCTCGTGCACGTACTGCTTCACCCCCCGCACCAGGCCGCCGGAGCGGTACACCGGGGGGCGTACACGCGGCGGGTGCTCGGCCAGCAGGTCGTCGGCGTAGCGCATGCCGCCCGCGAAGCAGCTCTCGCTCACCACCAGCACACGCGTCTCGGCCGCCGCCTTCCTCCAGATGTCCATGAGGTCGTCGTCGACGAGGTACCCGTCGTACAGGCACCACGTCTCGTCCAGGCCGTCCCGCTCGTCGCCGTTCGCGTCGGGCACCTGCGAGCCGTGGCCCGAAAAGGAGACGAAGAGGGTGTCGCGGGGCCTCAGCGCCGTCGCCGCGGCCGAAAGGAGAGCGTGGACGGCTTCGCGGGTGGCTTCCGCGCCGCACAGCATGTGGATGGCGCCGTAGCCCGCCTGGTGCGAGAGCTCCGCCATCTTCCACGCGAACCCTTCGCTCAGCGACAGCCGGGCGTGGCGGTTCGAGGCCGGATCGTTCACTCCGATGTGGATCGCGATTCCGCGTGCCATGCCTGCTCTCCGGCGTGGGTATGGGCGCCGCCGCGGATGCGGCGGCGCCTTGTCGTTGTGGGATCAGTTCCCTCCGCCGCCTCCAGTCCCACCGCCGCCGGTCCCACCGCCGCCCGCGCCGTCGTCACCGCCGCCGCCGTCGCCGCCCGAGCCGGCGACCAGGCAGGTGAACGGAAGCCCGCCCATCTCGGGGGGAATGGTCGCGCACCCGTTGGCCAGTGGCGGCGCCTCGCTCGCCGGTCCCCGGTACCTGGGCAGCAGGGTGGGCACGGGGCCGCTGAAGAGGCTGTAGAAGGCCGCGAAGTGCGGCGGCGTGAAGCCGCGGGGGGGCACCGGCTGGTGCTCCACGGCGAGCGGCTCCGGCGGCAGGTCTTGCGGGGGCTCGTGATACACGATCAGATTCACCCGGCCGTTCATGGGGAACAACGTCCCCAGCGCCTTCTGCCCGCTCCCTCCGCCGATGAGCTCCGACACCAGCGTGAGCTGCTCCCCCTCCACGTCGGCGATCTCCCACTCCACGCGGTTCGCGATCGGGCGGAGCTCGCCCGGGCGCCATTCCCAGCACACCCCCGGCGACACCCGCGTGATCTGCCCCGCGCCCAGCGTGACGCGCGCCGCCAGCTTCTTCGCCGTGTCAGCGGCCAGGAGGTCGGCATCCACCTGCTGCCCGGTGATCTCGCGCAGGTTGGGGATGTGGCCGCACAGCGCCAGGCTGGCCTCCTCGCCGGCCACGGGAATCAGCTGCCTGCCGGTGAGCGGGGCCATGGCGGTGAGGCCGGTGGGCGTGCCCCCAGGCGCCAGGTGCCCGGTGTCGTACGCCAGCGCCGCCACGTGCCGGTCCTCGCCGTGGTGGCCGTGGCCGGACATGCCGGGCATCAGCACGTGCATGCGGCCGCCGGTTCCGCTGGCGGCGGGCTCGGGCACGAAGAGGCAGAGTCCCGAGAAGGTGATTCGTAGTGTGAACGCCATCGTCGTTGCGGCCCCGTCTGTGGGTGGTCGTTCCGTTCCGCCTGCCACGGGCCCCGGCTGTCTTCCGGGTGCCACCCATTCGTCGGACGCGCATCCGGCGTTTCCCACCCGCGGTGCGTGGGGAACCGTTCGCGAGGCCGCGGATGCTTGAGCGCGATGCGGTCGAGGCCGCCAGGGCGCTCTTCCTGGAGCACCTGAATTGGATCGACCGGGCCGCCGCGATCGCCTGCGTCAAAAAGGGGATCCACGGCGCCGATGCCGAAGATTTCGCGGGAAGGGTGCGAATGGCGCTGATCGAGGACGACTATGGTATAGTGCGCCGCTTCGACGGCGGTTCGGAGTTCAAGACATACCTTTCAACCGTGATCATGCGCCTCCTCGTCAACTTTCAGCGCGAGCTGGGAGGACGCTGGCGCGGTTCGGTGGCTGCTCAGCGGCTGGGCCCGCCCGCGGACGAGCTGGAGAGGCTCGTGCATCGGGAAGGGTTCACGCTGCTGCAAGCGGGCGAGAAGCTGCGTACCGAGGGGCGCACCAAGCTTTCCGATGCCGACCTTGCGCGCCTTTTCGGCCAGTTACCACGACGGGTGCCGCTGCGTCCCGTGGTTCAGGAGCCGGCGACGGGGCTGGAAGGGCACGCCGGCTCACGGGCGGATGACCGGGTGCTGGAGGCCGAAGCCGACGACCGGCGCGCGGAGATCGTGCGTGCGCTCGAAGCGGCCATGCGACAGCTCGATCCGGAAGATCGGATGATCGTGAAGCTGCGCTACGCCGAGGGCCACACCCTGGCAGACGTGGCGCGTACCCTGCGCCTGGACCAGAAACCGCTGTACCGGCGCGCGCCGCGCCTGCTCGCCCGCCTTCTCGAGCTCCTGGAGAGCGCCGGGTTGCGCCAGGGCGACGTCCGCGGCCTCCTTCATGACGACGACGAACCATGAGCGCGCAAAACCGCGGGCGCCGGGAGCCCCTGGCAGGAGGTTGCCGGTGAGCGATCACGAAAGCCGGAACAAGCGGCTGGCCGCCTTCTTGGACGGCCGCATGGACGCGCGCGGCCGGGAGGACATGCTGGTCCATCTCGCCGAGAGCGACGAGGACCGCGCGGTCGCCGTGGGCGCCGCGGCCATCCTGCGCCAGATGGAAGAAGAGGACGCCGCCGCGGCTGCTTCCGTGGAGGTCCCGGACCTTGGCGACACGGCGGTGATCTCCCTGGAGACGCGCCGGTCCGAGCCCGCCCGCGAGCTCCGCCGGCGTGCGCCCGTCCTGCAATGGCTGGCGATGGCGGCGGTGCTGGCTGGGATCGCGCTGTTCACCGGCCGCGCGCTGCAGAACCGCGCGGCCGGCGAGCCGGTGCGCCTCGCCGTGCTGCTGGAGCACGGCGCCGAAGGCCTCCCCGCGGGATGGACCGAGCGGCGCCCCTGGACCTCCGTGCGTGGAGAAGACCCGGGCCGCGCCCTTACGCCCGGCGCGCGGCGCGCGAGCTCCGCGCGTGCCGGCGCGATGCTAGTGGACCTCTCGGTGGCGGTGCAGGCGTGTGACGCCGCCGCCACGCGCGTGCTCGCCGCCCAGCTCGCCGCCCGCTTCGACCCCCAGGGCGGCCGCGCCGGCCCTCTCCGCGAGATCGCCGACGGCGCGGGAGGGAGCCCCGAGCGCCTGCGTGCGCTGATCGGCGACGCCACCGAGCGCCTTGAGGACCGCTTGGACCGCGATGCTTTGCGGCTGGGCGCCTGGACCGAAGCCGCGGGCCTCGCCGCCGCGCGCAGGGACACCGCCTTCTTCCGCGACCGTTCGACGCGGCGGATGCTCGACCGGGCCGGAGGTCTGACGCAGGCGGATCCTTCGGCCGACGCGGCACTGCGGCAGGTGCGCCTTCAGCTATCCGCTGATCCCCCGCGCTGGGAGGCGCTCGCCCCCGCGCTCGACGCGCTGGCCCGCGAGCTGGCGAGCGAGTAGGCAGAACGGCTGGCCTCACGCAGAGGCGCAGAGCCGCAGGAGAGAACATACGGAGAAAGCATCGTGCAGCGGCCACAGAGGAGCTGCAAGCCACGGAGAAACACTCTTGGCGGTTCTCTCTGTGGCTCCGTGTCTCTGTGTGAGCCCCTTGTTGTTACCTCTCCTGCGACTCTGCGCCTCTGCGTGAGACTTCTTTGTTCCTCAGCTGCCGATGTACCTGAACCCCGCCCACGCCGCTGGGGAGCGCCGCGCCGGATCGCGCGAGCGGAGCATCTCCAGCTGGGCCTCGCGCAACGCCGCGGCCGGGTCGCCGGAGCGGCGGTACGCGCGGTGAAAGGCCAGCATCAGCGGCTGCGTCAGCTCGTCGTTGGCATCCCAGAGGCTCCCCGCCACCCCGCCGGCGCCCGCCGCGATCAGCGCGCCCGAAAATCCCGCGAGCCCGCCCGAGCGCCCCTCGCGCGCCCGCACCGTGCGGCACGCCGCCAGCACCACCAGGCGCACTCCGCGTAGTTGCAGCATGTTCACCGCTTCCGCGGTCAGGCGGCCGGTGGTGTCCGGCCCCGCCAGCACCAGCGCCGACCGCTCCGGCCGCGCGTCGTCGAACACCGCATGGCCGGCGTAATGGATGACGCCGGCCCCGGGCGCGTGGTCCCGCAGGGCGGCGCGCGTGGCGGCCGGCCCCTGCAGCACCACGTTGGACCGGTACAGCGCGCGCAGCGAGTCCGCCTCCGCACGGGCGCCGTGAAGCCTGTCGAGCGTGGGGTACTGAGCCGCGTCGAACGCGGGGTCGGCCACGAGCAGCGCGGGTGCCGCCCGGTTGGTGGGCGGTGCGGGCCGCGCCGCTTCGGCCAGGGTGCCCGCGAAGCGTGTCGGATGGTCCTGCACCAGGTAGCGGTTGCGCCTTTCGTCCACGAGCGCGCTGAACGGCACGCCCGCGATCTCGCCGTCCACCACGATCACGAGCGGCGTCCCGGCCGGCTGGAGACGTTCCTCCACGGGCCGCACCAGCAGCTGGTACAGCTGCGCGAGGTCCGGCCGGGCGAGCGCCGCTCGCGCGGGCGACTTCAGCGCGCCCACGCTCCGCTCCACGGTGGCGAGTGCCTGGCTGCGCCGGACGATCTGCCGCAGCAGGCGCACTTCGCTTCCGCGCACCGTCCAGGTGAGCAGCGTGTCGCCGATCAGGGCGTACTCCACCGCCACGTGCCCTCGCGGGGCCGCGGGAGGGCCGTCCCCCACCGCAGACGCCGCGTAGCCCGGCGCGAACGAGACGCGCCCGCGCTCCACCGCCTGCAGCGCGGCGATGGTGTCGCCCGCGCGCAGCTGCAGCATCGCCAGCTGGTCGAACCGGCTGCGCGCCTGCTCCATGGCCGCGGCACGCAGCGGAGCCTCCAGGCTCTGCGAGAGGCCGCGGACGTGGGCCGTGGCCGCGCGCAGATCGTCCGTGGCGCCCGCCAGATCTCCCCGCGCGAGCCGCGCGTCGGCTCGCTGCAACAGGGCGGGGAGGAGCCAGGCCGTGTTGCTCCCCTGGCTGAAGAACGCCACCGCCGAGTCCATCTCCGCCATCGAGGCCGTGCCGGGCGTCACCAGCGGGCGGGAGAAGTGCACCGTTCCCTCGAGCCACATGCGCGCCGCCCCGGCGGGGAGCTCCGCGACGAACGACTCGGCGAGCTCCAGGTCCCGTGCCGCCTCGGGCGACCGCCGCTGTACCGAGCGGATGCGGGCCCGTCCCAGCAGGGCCTCCACGACCACGATCGGGCGGCGGTCCCGCGCCGCCACGGCCAGGTCCTCGTCCTGGATGACGGACGCGGCGCGGTGCAGCTGGTCGGTGGCGGCGCAGTTCGCCAGCGTGAACAGCGCGTTGTGCAGCCACACGGACGACCGGTAGCCGCGCAGGGCCCTCAGCCCCCGGTGCATGGAGCTGTAGGCGGCGAGCGTGTCGCGATTGCGGTAGGCGGCTTCGCCTTGCATCGCCCACATCGCTCCCATGAACTCCCTTTCTCCCGCGCTCTCGAACAGCCGGGCGGAGGCCTGAAAAGGGGCGCGCGCGCGGGCTGGATGGCCACCGCGGAGCAGTCCCGTGGCGCGCATCCACAGCGCGCGCGCGGCCAGGGCGGGATACCGGACGGGGTCTATGCGGGGGAGGAGCTCCGCGAACACGGAATCGGCCCTGGCGTATCTGCGCGCGTACACCTCTCCGGCGCCGCGGAACACTTCCGCCGAGATCGCGAGCACGGGCGACGGCGGCCGCGCGTTCACGATGCTGGCGAACGAGTCTCGCGCCGCGGCGTGATCGGAGCCCTGGTACAGGCGCTGCCCCGCCGCGTACGCCCGGTGCGCACGGGCGAGTGCGCGCGTGGCCGCGGGGTCGGACCCGGCCGCGCGGATCGAGCGCACCGCGTCCGCCAGCGTGGCGTCGCCCCGGCGCGCCTCCAGCGCCTTCCCCAGCTGCTCCGCCAGCTCCAGCAGCTGCGCGGCGCCGGCCGCGTCGCCGGACTCGTGCGCCCGGCCCCAGTCTCCGAGCACCGAGTCCCACCCGTAAAGGCGCGCCTCCTGCGGGTGCGCCGCCGCGAACGCGCGCACCTCCGCATCGGGAGCTCCGGCACGGGGCGCCTCGGGGATGGGGCGGTGTTCGAGGGAGCCGCGCCGCTCCCGCGCCTCGTCCGCCCAGCTGCTTTTCGAGTCGATGCGCAGGTACTCCGTCCAGGCGGCCCCGGCCTGCTCGTCCAGCCCGAGCGTCTGCAGCGCGAGCGCGGCGTTGAACCGCGCGGCCCGGTTCCGGGGCTCGGCCTCGATGGCTTCCTGGGCGTAGTTCAGCCCTTCCAGCAGGTCGCGCGGGTTCTGGGTGCGCTGCGCGCGCACGAGGTGCGCGCCCGAAAGGTCGACCAGCACCGACACCCTCCGGCTGGTGAGGCGCAGCGCCCTCGTCAGCCGGGAAATCGCCGTGTTTGCCGCCTGCTCCGTCTCGTCTTCGCCGATGAGGGCCAGGAGCGCCGAGGCCTGGAGCGAGTCCGGATCGGAGCTTTCCCCCGCGACGGCCACCGCCTCGAAGCCGCCCAGCCGGCCCGCGTCCGCTCCGCACGACTCGCGCGGCACCGTTTCGCCCGCCTCCGCCCCGTGCACGGAGCACGGGCGGTATTCGACCGGGATGGAAAAGAGCGGCGAGCTTGCGCGCGCGGGACGTGCGGCCGCGAGCTTGCCCAGCACCGGACCGCCCGAGAGCCCGCTCCGCGCCTCCACCGCCCCCAGGGCGATGGCGACGACGCCCAGCACCACAAGGTGCCAGCGCTTCACACGCACGTTCGACAGTAGGCGCGTTAGGGACTGAGGCATCTGTACGTCACCCATCCGGTAAACGACGGCTTGGCGAGTGGGCAAAAGTGCGAGGAACGGCGGATTCGCGCCGCCGGCCAATCGGGAATTGTCTCACACTACGCCAGCGGAGTCAACAGCGGCGGCGCCGTAAGCTCCCGCGCACCATCATATTGCGTCAGTTACCGGAAACGTGGGGTGATCTGCGGCCCCTGGCGGAGCCCGCTACTGGAACTGCGCGCGGAACGCGTCGAGCTGGGCGCGCAGCTCCGCGACCTCCGCCCGCAGCTCCTCCACCGTCCGCTCCAGCGCCGTGACGCGGTCGTCATCCGCGGAGGCGCGGCGGGTGGGAACGGGCGGATCGTCGGCGGTCGTGTCGGCCGGCTCGCCGCTCAGCAGGTGCGCGAAGCGGACCTCCTTCTGCCCCGCGCGCCGGGGGAGGCGGGCGGCGAGCGGCTCCGGCTCCCGCGCGATCAGCGATTCCAGCACTCCCTCCAGGTCGGCCAGGTCGGCGAACGGCTCCAGCCGGGCGGTGCGCGCGAACAGCTCGCCCGGCGTCTGCGCGCCGCGGAGCATCAGCACGCCCAGCACCGCCAGCTCCCGCCTGCCGAGCTCCATCTCCTCGCGCAGCAGGTGCTCGTACTTGGTCACCCGCGAGCCCGCCGGCTGGATCTGCCGCAGCAGCCCGCGCCGCCGCAGCGCGACCGTCGCGGGGACCACCGTGTCCTCGTCCAGCCGCATGATCGGCTCGCGGCTGGTCGTCTGGTTGCACGCCGACAGCAGCGCGTTCAGCGACAGCGGATAGTTGTCCGGCGTCGTGACCTCCTTCTCCAGGAGCGACCCGAGGATGCGCACTTCGACGTCGGTGAGCGGGGGGTTCACGATCAGGCTCCTGTGACCGGTGGAACGCGGGCGCGGCTGTCGCAAAGTAGCACGGCCTTCACCGGCGTGCACGGCGCGAAGCTGATCGGCCCCAGGCGCGGCCATGTCGCGCCGGGACCCACGGATGGCCGATTTGGATACGACGCGGGGTGTTGCGCACAGGCAGGTTGTTCTCCAGCGAAGGGCCGGAATCGCCGGTCTTCGTGGTCAACGATTCAACGGGAGAACGACCATGTGTGCAGAAGGCCAGAACACGAGCGGTGCCGCGCAGGTCCCCGATTTCACGGTCGTCGGGTTCGCCAATCCCGCGTCAACCGGCCTCACGACGCAGGCGCAAGCGAGCCTGGAGGGCGTGCAGGCGATGCTGTTCCAGGTGTGCGTGAGCGCGAGCTACGACCCCTCCACCAAAAAGATCTGCTTCTCCGTCCCCATCTTCGGCACCGTGTGCATCACGTCGCCGATCCCCATCCCCAGCGGGACCCTCAAGGCGTGCGCCCAGACCTGCGGGATCATCCCGCACGGCCTCCAGGTGACCGTCTACCTGAACAACAACCCGATCTGGAGCGGCACGCCCGTCGGCCACTGCTGAACCGCCGCGCAATCTGCGGAGGCCTCGGAAGCCGCTGGCGGAAGCATCGCCAGCGGCTTCCGCGCGGATCCCAAGCGATGCGTCTTGAACCATCGTAAAAGACGCCCCACCAACCTCTCGTAGGGGCAGCCCCACGTGGCTGCCCGTGCCTTCCCTCGCACCGAACCCAACATCCCGCACCCCACGAGGGCGCCACACACGCTTGTCCATCTTCGCGGAACCGCCGCCAATCGCCTTCCATTCGACCTTCCTTGACAAAACATGAGCACGCTCATATTAAATCATGAGCGCACTCATATTCGTGCGCGGCTCCCTTGCCAAAGGATGGCTCGATGGCTGAACCACGCACCCCCGCGGCAAAGAAAAAGGCCGCGCCCGGGACCCCTGGCCGACGCGCGCGCAACAAGGAAGCGACGCGCGAGAACATCGTCACTGCCGCGCTGCATCTCTTCGAGAGCAAGGGCTTCGAAGCGACCACGACGCGCGAGATCGCGACCCGCGCCGGAGTCGCCGAGGGCACGGTCTTCAACTACTTCGAGACCAAGGACGACATCGCGCTCCACTTCTTCGAAACGGAAGTGGACCACGCCATCGCCGCCGTGCGCGCCGACGAGTCGCTGAAGGACGCGAAGCTGGAGGAGAAGCTCTTCGCCCTCATCCACAGCCAGATCGAGTTCCTAGCGCCGTACGAAGGCTTCATCGGCGCGGCGTTCGTGAGGGCGCTGCGGCCGTCGTCGAAGCTGGCGCTGAGCCCGCGCGCGCTGGAGCTGCGGGCGCGCTACCTGGACTTCGTGCAGGACCTGATCGAGGAGTCGCTCCCCAAGCGCCGCGCCCGCGAGCTGAGCTGGATCGCGCCTCAGGCGTTCTGGATCTTCTACCTCGGCGTCCTCCTCTACTGGCTGCACGACGCCTCCGCCGGCAAGCAGAACACCCTCGCCTTCCTCGACCGCTCGCTGCGCTTCGGCACGACGTTCCTGCGCGAAGGAGGGCTCTGATGCGCACCGACGACGGCGCGGCCAGACGGGCGCTGCGCATGGCCGCGATGAGCGCGGGAGTGAGCGGCAGCTACATCGGCTACATGGTGCAGCGGCTCTTTCTGGGCGAGGAGGCGCGCGACGACAAGCTGCGCGCGACCCATGCTCAGGCCGCGCGGCAGATGACCGGCGGGCTC
>DASVVI010001004.1:0-4478 GCA_036386635.1 Longimicrobium sp. | reverse complement strand
GCACTAACGCACTAACGCACTAACGCACTAACGCACTAACGCACTAACGCACTAACGCACTAACGCACTAACGCACTTTCCCTTCATGCCCCTGGTCGTCCAGAAGTTCGGTGGCACCTCCGTCGGCTCGCCCGAGCGGATCAGGGCCGTGGCGCGGCGGGTGGCGCGGGCCCGGGCGCGCGGCGACGACCTGGTGGTGGTGGTCTCCGCGATGGGGCACACGACGGACGAGCTCACCGAGTTGGCGGCGCAGGTGACGGGGCTGGAGCGCGCCGGGAGCCGGCACCCGCGGGAGATGGACATGCTGCTGACGGCGGGGGAGCGGATCGCCGCGGCGCTGCTCACCATGGCGATCGCGGAGGAGGGGGCGGAGGCGCGCTCCTTTACCGGGAGCCAGGCGGCGATCATCACCGACGGGCAGCACACCGCCGCCCGCATCCGCGAGATCCGCGGCGACCGCGTGCGCGAGGCGCTCGCGGAGGGGAGGGTCGCCATCGTGGCGGGGTTCCAGGGGGTGAGCACCGGGCGCGAGATCACCACGCTGGGGCGCGGCGGGTCGGACACCAGCGCCGTGGCGCTGGCGGCGGCGCTCAGGGCGGACCGCTGCGAGATCTTCACCGACGTGGACGGGGTCTACACGGCCGACCCGCGGCGGGTGCCGGGCGCGCGCGTCATCCGCGAGATCTCGCACGCGGAGATGCTGGAGATGGCATCCGCAGGCGCCCAGGTGATGCATGCGCGCGCCGTGGACATCGGGGCGCGCTTCGGCGTGGACATCCGCGTCCTCTCCTCCTTTTCCGACGACGACACTCCTTCTGGCACGCTGATCACCTCGATGCCCCGCGCGATGGAAGACCTCGTTCTCACCGGCCTCGCCTCCTCCGGCTCGCACGCGAAGGTGATCCTGCGCGGCCTTCCCGCGGGGATGGCGACCTCCACCGAGCTGCTGGGCGCGCTGGCGGACGCCGGCGTCAGCGTGGACATGGTGGCGGAGTCGACGGAGGCGTCGGGAACGATGCAGGTGCAGCTCACCGTGGCCGCCGACGTCCTCGACCGCGCCCGCGAGATCGTCGGCGAGGTGATCGCGCGGCTGGGGAGCGGCACGGTGGAGGCGCGCGACGGGCTCACCCGCATCACCCTGGTGGGGAGCGGGATGACGGGACGGCCGGGAGTGTACGCCCGCGCCTACCGCACCCTGCACGCGGCCGGCGTGGATGTGCACGGCGTGTCCACCTCGTCCATCTCCATCTCCCTGCTCGTCGCCGCGGAGCACGAGGACGATTCGCTGCGCGCCCTCCACGACGCGTTCGCGCTGGAGATGGAGGGCGAGGCCGAGCACGTGGCGGAACGATGAACGTCGCCATCCTGGGCGCCACCGGCGCGGTGGGGCGCACCATGCTCGGCGTGCTGGCCGAGCGAGGCATCCCCGTGGAGCGGCTGACGCTGCTGGCCTCGGAGCGCTCCGCCGGGCAGCGCGTTGCATGGGGCGGGCGCGAGTGGAAGGTGGAGGTTCCGCGCCCCGGATCGTTCCGCGGGGTGGACTTCGCCCTCTTCTCGGCCGGCGCGGACCGCTCGCGCGAGTGGGGACCGCGCGCCGCCGACGAAGGCGCCGTGGTCGTCGACAACTCCTCCGCCTGGCGGATGGATCCCGACGTCCCGCTCGTGGTGCCCGAGGTGAACATGGCGGCGGCGCGGGACCGGCCGCGCGGCATCGTCGCCAACCCGAACTGCTCGACGATCCAGATGGTGGTCGCGCTTCAGGCGCTGCACAGGGCAGGCGGACTGCGGCGCGTGGTGGCCACCACCTACCAGTCGGTGAGCGGGGCGGGGGAGACGGGGCGCGACACCCTGCGCCGCGAGAACGCGGGCGAGGGGCTCACCCTGCCGCGCGTGGCGCAGCCGGTGGAGGGCTCCCCCTTCATGCGCCGCATCTCCGGCAACGTCATCCCCCAGATCGGCGACTTCGACGGCGAGGGATGGACAGGGGAGGAGCGCAAGATGATGGACGAGACGCGCAAGATCATGGGCCTGCCCGATCTCGCCGTCGCGGCCACCTGCGTGCGCGTCCCCGTGGAGGTGGGCCACTCCGTGCAGATGATGGTGGAGACGGAGCGCGAGCTCACCGCGGAAGGTGCGCGGCGGGCGCTGGCGCTCTTCCCCGGAGTCCTGCTGCAGGGCGGGGCCGAGTCGTACCCCACGCCGTGGGAGGCCGCGGGGCGCGACGCCGTGTTCGTGGGGCGAATCCGCAAGGACCCGGTCATCCCCAACACGCTGCACCTGTGGGTGGTCGCGGACAACCTGCGGAAGGGGGCCGCCACGAACGCCGTGCAGATCGTGCAGGGGCTGCGCGGTGGGTAAGCGGCGGCGTGGCAGGGGCGACTGCGCCGCCGGCCCCGTACGGCCGGTGGTGGAGACGAGCGCCGGCGGCGTCATCTACCGCTGGTGCGGCTCCGACGCCCACGTCCTGCTGATCCGCGACCGGTATCACCACTGGGGCTTCCCCAAAGGGCACCTGGAGGGCGCCGAGACCGCCGCCGACGCCGCGCTGCGCGAGGTGGCCGAGGAGACTGGCCTCACGCAGCTCCGCCTGGGGCCGCGGCTGCACACCATCGACTGGTTCTTTCGCTTCCGCGGGCGGCTGATCCACAAGTACTGCCACTTCTACCTCATCGAATGCCCCGCCGGCGACACCTGCCCGCAGGCCGAGGAGGGGATCACGGAGTGCGTGTGGCTCCCGCTGGACGAGGCGATCTCCTCCATCTCGTACGACAACGCGCGCGAGGTGCTGCGCCTGGCGGCCAACCAATTGCGGGGGGCGCCCCCCCACGCGCCGCAAGCCAGCGGCGATGCGCACTCCGAATAGGCCAGCCGTGAAGCAGCCATCCCACCCGATCCACACCCCCGCGCCGCCCGCGCACAAGCCGTTCGACTGGCAGATCGTCCACCCGGTGATCGTCGTCGCGGTGCTCGGGATCTTTCTGTACACGGTGCGCGGCATACTCAGCCCGTTCCTGGTCTTCCTCCTGCTGCTCTTCGTGACGGCGCCGCTGCAGGGGACGCGCATCTACGTGCTGATCGTGAGCGCGGCCGGGATGCTGACGCTGATCTGGGCGCTGAACGCGACGGGATTCCTGCTGGCGCCCTTCCTCCTGGCGCTCGCCTTCGCCTACATCCAGAACCCCCTGGTGACGCGGATGGAGCGGCGAAAGATCCCGCGGAGCTGGGGTACGCTGATCATGGCGATCCCCACGCTCGTGATTCTGGGGCTGCTCTTCTTCGTGGCGATCCCGGCGCTGGGCGGCCAGATCGCCGACTTCATCAACGACTCGCCCAAGTACCTGCAGCGCGCCACCGTCTGGGTGGAGGGCCTGCAGGCGCAGGTGATGCGGCGCGACATCCCGGGAGTGGACGAGGAAGCGCTCGTCGCGCGCCTCCGTGCGATCAAGCCGGAGCAGATGGTGGCGTACCTGCAGCAGCGCCAATCGGCCATCGCGGGCGCGGCGTGGGCCGGCGTGCTGGGCCTTGGGCGCGGCGTGGGGACGATCCTGAGCATCCTCAGCTACATCTTCCTGACCCCGATCCTCACCTACTACCTGCTGCGCGACTGGCCCGAGATCACGGCGCGCCTGGGGGAGATGGTCCCGGTCAAGCGCCGCCCC
The DNA here is from genome assembly GCA_036386635.1 of Longimicrobium sp. Lineage (GTDB taxonomy): Bacteria > Gemmatimonadota > Gemmatimonadetes > Longimicrobiales > Longimicrobiaceae > Longimicrobium. The sequence goes on along the minus strand of DASVVI010001004.1, from coordinate 819 downwards.
ACGGTGCTCGCCTTCGCGCGTGAGTACGACCGGCTGCTCTCCGGCTTCATCCGCGGCAACATGCTCGAATCGGCGGCGGTGGGGGTGCTCACATGGCTGCTGCTGATGCTCGTGGGCTTTCCGTACGCGATGCTGCTGGGGATCATGGCCGCGGTCTTCAACATCATCCCGTACGTGGGGCTGGTGCTTACGCTGATCCCCGCCCTGGTCATCGCGCTCTTCACCCCCAATCCGGCCATCGGGCTGGCGAAGGCGCTGGGGGTGTTCATCTTCGTGCAGCTGCTGGACGGCGCGGTGCTGGGCCCCAAGATCGTGGGAGACAGCGTGGAGCTGCACCCGGTGTGGGTGATCCTGGCGCTGTCGGTGTTCGGCTTCTTCTTCGGCTTCGTGGGGTTGCTGCTCGCCGTTCCGCTGGCGGTGCTGCTGAAGCTGGTGCTCACCCACGCCCTCGTCCGCTACCGCAGCTCGCGCCACTTCCTGGGCGACGAGCGCGCGCTCCCCATCAACTGACCGCGCCGCACTCCCTCCCGCGAGAACCCGCCCTATGAGCCCTTTCTCCCACCGCGCCCCGATATCCCGGACTTTCACCCTGGTCGCCGCGGGGTTGGTCCTCGCCGCGGTCATGGGGGTGTGGGCATGCGCGCCGCGCGCCGTCGCCGCCCCGGTCGTGCCCGCGCCTACGAACTACCTCCCCCCCGCCGCCGTACCCGCCGCGCCCGCTGAGCCGAGCCCGGAGCTGCTCCGCTCGATCGAAGCACGCATCCGCGCCCAGGTGGAGGCGGAGCACCGCGCCGAGCACGCCGCCGCGCCCCCGCGCGC
>DASVVI010001003.1:0-1767 GCA_036386635.1 Longimicrobium sp. | reverse complement strand
GATGGCGGCGTGGTGCGCCCCGACGAGCTGGTGGGGCAGAGCGACGAGCGGCTCCTGGCGCTGCTGGAGGTACGCGCCGGCGTCTCGGACAACACGGCGGCGCGGCGCGTGGCCGAGCGGTGGATCCCCGGCGTACGCGAGCGGCGCCTCCCCAAGCGCGCGCTGGAGCTTCCGGGCGAAGCGCTCCGCGGCCTTCCCGCCGAGGAGTGGCTGTACGACGACGGCGCCCTGCGCCACGCGCTGGAGCTGCGGCTGGCCGAGGAGCTGGAGATCGCGGACGGCGGCGTGTTCGTGGACTATCCCGAAAAGCCTCGCATGCTCGGACTGGAGCTCCTCCTCCTGCGCCGCGACGGCGCCGTGCAGCGCCTGGAAGACGAGGGCCGCTCCGGCCTCATCGACCTTCCCCGCGTGGCGGACGAGCTCTACTACACGGCGCGCGCCTTCCGCATCTTCACCACGGAGCGGCGTACGGTGTCCGAGAAGTCGATCCTCCCCCTCCTGTCGCTCGATGCCGCCGCCCTCCGCGAGCGTCTGGCCCGGCCGGAGGCGCTCCTGTGACGGAGAGCGTACAGGGGCGCATCCTGATCGTGGAGGACGATCCCGCCGCCGGGCACGTGCTGCGCGCGCTCCTTCGCCAGGTGGGCTACCAGGCGGACGTGGCGGAGGACGGCCCGGCCGCCCTGCGCTCGCTGGACGAGGAGGGGCGGCCGGACCTGATCCTCCTGGACTGGATGCTCCCGGGGATGAGCGGCCTGCAGCTCTGCCACCACGTCCGCACGCGCTGGGACGCGCTGCAGCTTCCCATCCTGATGGTGACTGCGCGCACCGACCCCGAGAGCGTGTACGCCGCCTTCGACGCGGGCGCCAACGACTACGTGACGAAGCCGTTCCGCGGCGCCGAGATCCGCGCGCGCATCGCGGCGCACCTGCGCGTCCGCCGCCTGGCCGAGGACCACGTGCGCATGGAGGACCACCTCCGCGAGCGCGACAAGCTATCCACGCTGGGCCTGCTCGCGGGCGGCGTGGCGCACGACCTGAACAACCCGCTGGCGGTCATCAACGCGCACACGCAGCTCCTCCTCCGTCGCGCCCCGGACGAGGCGAGCGCCGCCGGACTCCGCGAGATCCTGGACGCGGTCGACCGCTGCCGTCGCATCGTGGGCGACGTGCTCGGCTTCGTGCGCCGCCGCCCGCGCGAGCGGGGGATGGTGGACGTGGGGAGCGTGCTTCGCGCCACCTATGCGCTCCGCGAGCGGCACCTGGTCACCGGCGGCGTCCGCGCCTCGCTGGAGCTTCCGGACGTGGCCCTGCCCGTCTTCGGCGACGCGGGCCAGCTCCAGCAGGTCTTCCTGAACCTCCTCATCAACGCGGAGCAGGCGCTGCGCGACGGCGGCCGCACCCTGCGCATCTCGGCCGAGCTCGGGGAGGAGGCGGTGGTGGTCGACTTCTTCAACGACGGCCCCCCGATTCCCGCCGACTCGCTCCCCCACATCTGGGAGCCGTTCTTCACCACCAAGACCGCCGAAGAGGGGACGGGCCTCGGCCTCCCCATCAGCCGCCGCATCGTCCAGGAGCACGGCGGCGAGATCTCCGTGGCCAGCGGCGCGGAAGGGACGACGTTCTCGCTGCGGCTGCCGGTGTAGGGGGCCCTCACCCCCGGCTCGTTACACTCGCCTGCCCCCTCTCCCGATAACAGGAGAGGGCTGCGCCCTCTGTTATCGAGAGAGGGGGCATAAATCGTTGTAACGTGAACAGATGCGGCACGGG
>DASVVI010001002.1:0-2039 GCA_036386635.1 Longimicrobium sp. | reverse complement strand
CCCAAGGAAGCTGCCGCTCCAGGAGATCGCGCGTCTGTACGCGCGCCGGTGGGACATCGAGCTGGCGATCAAGCTGGTGAAGCGGGAACTCGGGCTGCACCTGTTCTGGGGCGCCAAGACGGAGGTGGTGCAGGCGCAGGTGTGGGCGGCGTTCTCGATCGCGCAGATCCTGATGGCGCTACGCCAGGAGGTGGCGGCTCGGGCCGGTGTGGATCCGTTCGAGGTCTCCATGAAGCTGCTGATCGAGTGGCTGCCGCGGTTGGGCCACCGGGGCGAGGACCCGATGGAGGTGCTGATCGAGCACGGACGCCGCGCCAAGATCATCCGCCCTTCAAGCCGACTGAAGACATGCGCACCCACGATCCGCGACGAAGATATTGTTCCCCTGCCACCAGACCTGCCTCTGGAGCGAACACCGCGACATTCACACAGAAAATGCGGACCACGGACGAATTAGTTGGAACAGATGACACGCAGGTCTGCCCCTACGGGATCGCGGTACGACGGCAGGCCGCGGAGAGACGCGGGGCACGGGCGCGATAAATCGCGCCCCTACAAGGCATCTGTGGGACGAACAGGCATTTGCCCCCTCTCTCGATAACGTGAGGGCGCAGCCCTCTCCTGTTATCGGGAGAGGGGGCAGGCGAGTGTAACGAGCCGGGGGTGAGGGCCTACGGCGCCAGCGGAATCCGCACCGTGAACGTGCTCCCCTCGCCGCGCGTGCTGGCGACTTCAACGGTGCCGCCGAGCATGTCCACGAGGTGGCGGGTGACGCTCAGGCCCAGGCCGGTGCCGCCCGCACGGCGGATGGAGGACTGCTCCACCTGCCAGAAGGCGTCGAAGATGCGGCCCTGCTGCTCCGGCGCGATCCCGATCCCCGTGTCGGAGATGCGCAGCGCCGCTTCGTCGCCCTCGGCGCGGACAGCGAGGCGCACCTCGCCTGCTTCGGTGAACTTCACGGCGTTGGAGAGGAGGTTCAGGAGGATCTGCCTCACCTTGCCGGGATCGGAGACCACCCACAGCGGATCGGCGGAGGTGTCGACGGGGAAGCGGAGATCCTTGCCGCGCGCCATCGGCTCCACCATCTCCGCAGTGTCGCGGGCCAGATCCGCGAGGTCGAAACGCTCCACGCTCACCTGCTCGCGCCCGGCCTCGATGCGCGAAAAGGTGAGGATCTCGTCGATGAGCTGCAGGAGGTGCCGCGCGCTGGCGCCGATGCGATTGAGCTGCTCGCGCTGCGCATCGGTGAGCGGGCCCGCCACCTCCGCGTCCAGCAGGTCGGCGTAGCCCAGGATGGCGTTCATGGGGGTGCGCAGCTCGTGGCTCATGGTGGCCAGGAACTCGCTCTTCGTCTCGCTGGCGTCGAGCGCTGCCGTGTAGAGGCGCGCGTTGTCCACGGCCAGCGCCACCCGCCGCGCCAGCTCGCCCAGCGCCTCCGCGTCCGCACGGTCCAGGGTGCGCCCGGAGGGGCCGGTGGCGATGCGCACCGAGCCCAGCATCTCGCCGCGCGCGATCAGGGGGGCGGCGAGATATGAGCGCACGCCCGGCAGCTCGCCCGGCTCCAGCGCCACCGTCTCGCCAGCCGCCAGGCGCTCCTCGAGCGCGGCGGGGAGTGTGGGGAGCGCATCGCGGTCCGGCGCGGAGGCCACCATCCGCTCGCCGCCCTCGAAGGGGTGCAGCTCCAGCGAGAAGCAGTCGGCCAGCAGGGGGACGGCGAGCTCGGCGAGGCGCGCCGGCATGCGCTCGGCTTCGAGGGACGCGGCCAGGACGGCGCCGGCGTCGCTCAGGAAGCGCTGGCGGTCCTCGGCGCGGCGGCGGTCCTCCACGTCCATGCACAGGCCGACCCACTCGCGGATCTCGCCGCCGGGCTCAAACACCGGCACCCCGCGCGCCATGAAGGTGCGGTAGGCGCCGTCGCGCATCCGGAGACGGTACTCGGTGTCGTAGGTGCCCTGCTCGCGGACGGCATCCTCCCACGCCTGCGCGATGCGGACGCGGTCGTCGGGGTGCACCGCGTCCAGCCATCCCCACCCCAGCAG
>DASVVI010001001.1:0-2542 GCA_036386635.1 Longimicrobium sp. | reverse complement strand
CCTGTTCTGGTCCATCGGGGTAGTGGGCACGGCATGTCGGAAGGGTGAGCCGGGTAATTGGGGGAGACCCACCGTGGGCGAGGGTAGCGGCCTCGACGTCGTCGCAGGACGGCGGCTCCGGCGGGTGTCGGACAGGGTCATAGTGTGCGCTGGGCAGCGCCCAGATCAGGAGGGTTCAAGTCCCTCCGGCGCTCGGATGAGGGGCGCCGTATCCAAAAGCGGGGGTAATGCCTCGCTGGCCGAAGTGAGAGGAAGGTATGGAGACGTCTAAACGGGCACGCAGGCGAAAGCCGGACACAGCCAAGACGGACCTGGAGCCGCCACTCGGGATACTTCGGAGGACAGGGTGTCCGCCGCGAGGCGGGATCCGAAGGGTATGCGGAGAAGTACCGGGCCGTAGTCGATGGGGGCGACCCCAAGGACGAACCGGTCGGCCAAAGGTGGGGCAAGGTCGAGCCCGCAGTATGGGGGCGAAGGCGCTCTCATTCACCCACCGCACCAAGGTGTTTGCGGACGGCACGGTACGGAAGATCTGAGCGTGACCCCAGGAGGGCTCCCAGGATCCTCGGAGGGCACCGAGGGAAGTGACCCTATAAGCGCAAGCGAAGGGGGAAGCGGTGTTCTGGGAGTCGTCGGACGGCTGGGTAGTACCGCAAGTGCGGTGAAAGCCGCATGACCACGAAAGTGGCGACAGCGTGTGTCGGGGAAGCCAGCCGGCGAAGACGGTCGAGGCGAGCCAGAAGGCGAGATGAGCAAGGACGGTGAGGTGGACAGTTCCCTAAGCGAAAGACCCGAACCTCACCGCCCGAGGAGACTGGTGGACTGGCTCAATCCGACGGGGGCGAGGAAGGTACACTCGCTCATCGACAAGGTTTACAAGCGGAAGAACCTGGAGATCGCGTGGGAGCGCGTCAGGGCCAATCAGGGTGCGGGCGGGATTGACGGGGAGAGCATCGCGGCGTTTGGCGAGCAGTGCGAAGAGCGCCTGGCCAAGCTGCACGAGGAGCTTCGCACCGGCAGCTACCGTCCAAGCCCGGTTCGGCAGCAGCGCATCCCCAAGGCCGGCAAGCCGGGCGAGTGGCGCATGCTGGGCATCCCGACGGTCTACGATCGGGTGTGTCAGCAGGCGATGCTCAACCGACTGGAGCCGATCTTCGAGCCGGTATTCGATGATGCCAACTTTGGCTATCGGCGCGGGCGGTCGACCAAGGACGCCCTTGGCAAAGTCTGGCGAGAGATCGAGGCGGGCGCGGTGTGGATCGTCGATGCGGACCTGAAAGATTTCTTCGGGACCGTATCGCACGAGAAACTCCTCGCGCTGGTCGCTCAACGTGTGTCCGATGGCAGGGTCCTGCGCCTGATTGAGGCGACGCTGACAGCGGGCAGCTACGGGGAGGGTCGGCTCTTTCCGACGGAGCGGGGGACGCCACAGGGTGGGGTTGCGTCGCCGTTGTATAGCAACATTCTCCTGACCCCATTTGATCAGGAGATGCGACGCAGAGGCTATCAGCTCACGCGGTACGCGGACGACTGGGTCATCACCTGCCGGTCCGAAGCGGAGGCGCACGCCGCGCTGGCGGCGGCAAGCCGGGTCCTGGAGGCGCTGGGTGTGGGGCTCAATCCGCAGAAGACGCGGATCGTCCACACCCGGTTTGGCTTTGAGTTTCTCGGGTACAAGATCAAGCGCGGGAGCAAGCGGATGCGCTTGCCGTCGAGCAAGATCAAGAGTGGTGCCAACCAGGGAGCGCTGTACGCGTATCCTCGGGAGAAATCGATTGGCCGCTTCAAGGACCAGGTCCGCCAGCTGACGCGGCGCAAGGCTCCGGTGAGCACTGCGGAGCTGATCCAGCAGCTCAATCCCATCGTGCGAGGGTGGGGCCACTACTACAAGCGGGCCCACGTCCGAAGGCTCTTTCACCGGCTCGACCAGTGGCTGGTGCGGCGGATCTGGTCGCACCGGTACAAGCGGTGGCGCTGCAGTGGCTGGCGAACTTTGCCAAACCACAAGCTCTACGGCGAGTACGGGCTCGTGAATCTGGTTGCGATGATTCCTTCCATCGCTGCTCAAAGGAAAACGTCTTCGTGAAAGCTGGATGCGGGAAAACTGCACGTCCAGTTTGAGCGGCGGACGGAGGCCAGCGCGAGAGCAATCAAGCGCGCCTCCTCCGACCCGACACCGAGGAAGCCCCGAACAAGGCCGACCGCGTCGGCGGCGGAGGGGGTGGAGGGAAGGCGGCCGGTCGTGGGGAAGGCCAGCTGCGACGCATGCTCCGGACTCTGTGCCGGACAAGGCATGTCACCGAAGCGGCGAGCCTGCGGGCCGGGGTGCAAGGGCCATTCAGGCCCCGAACCCCGGTCGCGTTTGACCCGCGACAAGAGCCCGGTGCGGGAAAGCCGCACGCCGGGATCTGTGGGGGAGGTGCCGGGTAACCGGCACCTCTACCCGACCCAATTTCGCCGATCGTCCGGCGGCATAGGGCGTTCAGCCGCATCGAATTTGCGTTGTGGCGCGGGGTTTCTTCCCCTCCCGGCGGAGCCCGCG
>DASVVI010001000.1:0-9165 GCA_036386635.1 Longimicrobium sp. | reverse complement strand
CTCCTCGCGCGCGTCGCCGGGCGTGGCGTCCCGCGCGAGCAGCAGGTTCGCCACGTTGGCGCACGCGATCACCAGGAGCAGCGCGACCGCCGCCGCCGCCGTCCAGAGCGCCGCGCGGGCGCCTCCGGTCACCAGCTCCGGGAGCGCCGTCGCCACGGGGCGCGTGCCTCGGAGCAGGGGAGGGCGCGCCGGATCGGTCGCGCGCAGGAAGGCGTCCAGCTCCTCGCGCGCGTCGCCGGGCGTGGCGTCCCGCGCGAGCCGGCCCACCAGGTCGAAGACGATGACCTCGGCCGGGTTGCCCCGTGCCTCCAGCGTGGCCGGGAAATCGGGGAGCACCGGCACCCACACCTCCGCGCCGCGCGGGTACTCGAAGCCGCGCGGGAGCACCCCCACGACCGAGAAGCGCTTTCCGTTCCAGTCGAATGCGCGTCCCACGACCGCCGGGTCTCCGCCGAAGTGGCGCTGCCAGAGCTCGTAGCCGATCACCATCACCGGGGCGGCGCCGGGCGCGTCGTCGGCGGGGAGCAGCGTGCGCCCGTGGATGGGAGTTACGCCCAGGAGGGTCAGGAGATTTCCCGTCACCCACGACGCCTTGACGGTGAGCGGCTGGCCCGCGTCGAGCAGGACCTGATCGAGCGCGCCCTGGTATGCCACACCCGCGACCCCCTCCAGCCGGCGCGTGGATTCGCGAAAGCCCGCGAGATCCGCGTACGAGAGCGGAAGGTGCTCCGCGGCGCGTTCGGGCGACTCCGTCCACGCCACGATGACGCCGTCCTGCTCCCGCACCGGCAGATCGCGAAATAGCACGCCGTTCAGCACGCTGAACATGGCCGTGCTCGCGCCGATGCCCAGCGCCAGCGTCAGCACGGCGGCCGCGGCGAATCCGGGGCTCCTGCGCAGCGCGCGCATGGCGAAGCGCACGTCCTGCCGAAGCTCGTCCAGCCACTCCGCGCGCCGCCGCCGCCCCTCCGTCCGCGCATCCGCTTCACGCATCGAGCGCCTCGCCTCGTCCAGGTCTCCGAACTCGCGGCGCGCCCGTGTGCGCGCCGCTTCGCGTTCCATCCCCTCCCGCACCAGCGCGTCGGTCCGCATGTCCAGGTGGAAGGCGAGCTCCTCATCCACCTCGTCGCGGATCTCTTTCGCGCCGCGCCAGGGGAGGGTGAAGCGGCGCGGGAATCTGGGCGGGCTCATCACCCCTCCGGCGCGGGTTCGAGAACCTGGAACACCGCCGCCGCGTAGCGCCGCCACGCCGATGCTTCCGCGCGCAATTGGGCGCGGCCCTGGGCCGTGAGCGAGTAGTAGCGGGCGCGGCGGTTGTTCTCGGAAAGTCCCCACTCGGCCGCCAGCCAGCCCTTCGCCTCCAGCCTGCGTAGCGCCTGGTAGAGCGCGGCATCCTGCACCTGGAGCACGCCGCCGGTACGGTCGCGGATCCACTGCGAGATCCCGTAGCCGTGCATCGGGTCGCCGGCCAGCGTGCGCAGGATGAGCACGTCGAGCGTCCCCTTGAGCAGGTCCAGCGTCTGGTCCATCGCCTCTCCCCTCAGAGTGTGAGGGGTAAGATGCTCGCGCGGATGTTGGGCGTCAAGCGGTTGCACCCCTTCCCGCGAAGGTTAGATTCCCGCGCCCGCACCAAAACGCGGTACGGCACACCCCAGAACAGGGCGGATCATGGCGGACAAGTTCAGGAACTTCATCGGCGGCGAGTGGGTGGAGCCGTCTTCGGGCGAGTACTTCGAGAACCGCAACCCGGCCCGCTGGTCGGAGGTGATCGGGCTGTGGCCGCGCTCCGGCCAGGACGACGTGAACCGCGCGGTGGCCGCCGCCAAGGAGGCATTCCCGGCGTGGGCACGCACACCGGCGCCGGACCGCGGCAACATCCTGCGCCGCGTGGGCGACCTCCTCAGCGAGCGCAAGGACGAGATCGCAAAGGCCGCCACGCGCGAGATGGGCAAGGTGCTCACCGAGACGCGCGGCGACGTGCAGGAAGGGATCGACACCGCCTACTACGCGGGCGTCGAGGGGCGCCGCCTCTTCGGCAAAACTGTGCCGAGTGAGCTCTCCAACAAGTGGGCAATGACGTACCGCCGCCCCATCGGCGTGTGCGGGCTCATCACCCCCTTCAACTTCCCGCTCGCCATCCCCACCTGGAAGATGTTCCCGGCGCTGGTGTGCGGGAACACGGTGGTCATCAAGCCGGGCGAGGACGTGCCGCACACCGTGCAGCTCCTGGTGGAGATCCTGGAGGAGGCCGGCATCCCCAACGGCGTCGTCAACCTCGTCCACGGCGAGGGCGCGACGGGCGCGGCCATCGTCAATCACCCGGACGTCGCGGCGATCTCCTTCACCGGCTCCACGGCGACGGGAAGCATCATCGGGCGCGCGTGCGGCGAGTCGCACAAGCGGCTGTCGCTGGAGATGGGCGGCAAGAACGCGCAGATCGTGATGGCCGACGGCGACCTCGACCTGGCGCTGGAGGGCGTGCTGTGGGGCGCGTTCGGCACCACGGGGCAGCGCTGCACCGCCACCAGCCGTCTCCTCCTCCACGACTCCATCCATGACGAGTTCCTGGAGCGCCTGGTGGAGAAGGCGAAGGGCCTCACCCTCGGCTACGGCCTGGAGGACGGCGCCGAGATCGGTCCGCTGATCAACGAGCGGGCGCTGGAGAAGGTGAAGAGCTACATCGAGATCGGCCGCTCTGAGGCGCGCCTGGTCATTGGCGGCGAGCGCGCCAGCGGCGAGGGCGTGGACGACGGCTGGTTCTTCCAGCCCACCATCTTCGCCGACGTGAAGCCTGGCTCGCGCCTGGCGACCGAGGAGATCTTTGGGCCGGTGCTCTCAGTGATCCGCTTCAGCGACGTGGACGAGGCGTTCCGCATCAACAACGAGGTGAAGTACGGCCTCTCCAGCTCCGTCTACACGCGCGACGTGAACATCTCGTTCCGCGCCCTGCAGTACCTAGACAACGGCATCACCTACGTGAACGCCCCCACCATCGGCGCCGAGGCGCACCTCCCCTTCGGCGGCGTGAAGCAGACGGGCAACGGGCACCGCGAGGGCGGCTGGGAAGTGTACGAGTTCTACTCGGAGACCAAGGTCTGCTACGTGGATTACTCCGGCAAACTCCAGCGCGCCCAGATCGACAACTACGGCGGATCTCCGTACTGAGCGGAAGTGCGTGAGTGCGTGAGTGCGTTAGTGCGGGGCGGCGTCGCGAGATGCCGTCCCGTTCTTGTTTCGAAAAACCAACTGCAATCTCACGCGGAGACGCGGAGACGCAGAGAGAACAACAGAGAAAAGCTTCACACAGAGAACACAGAAGGAACTGAAAGCCACGGAGTAACCTCTTCGGTTGTTCTCTCTGTGGCTCTGTGTTTCTGTGTGAGCCATGCTGTTGCAGTTCTCTCTGCGCCTCCGCGTCTCCGCGTGAGCCCCGCTGTTCAGTTCCTCCGCACTCACGCACTAACGCACTCACGCACTTTCTTCCCCGGAACGGGCCCAAACCTCGCGTGTACGTACCAGACCGGGCATCCAGCCCCACCCTGCGGTACCGCGGCGCCGAGCTCACGATGGAAGAACTGCATTCCCCACATCCCTTCGACGGCCAGCCCCCCGCCGAGCGCCGCGTGGCGGTCGCCGATCCGCGCGGCTCCGTCTCCACCGGAAGGTGGATGTGGGAGTGGACCAAGGCCATCTGCACCGCCATCCTCCTCTTTTTGGGGATTCGCACCTTTCTGGTGGAGGCGTACAAGATCCCCACCGGGTCTATGGAGGGGACGCTCCTGATCGGCGACTTCCTCCTCGTAAACAAGGCCGTGTACGGCGCGGAGATTCCCGTGACCCACACGCGCCTCCCCGCCTTCTCGCACCCCAAACGCGGTGACGTGCTCGTCTTTCTGCCGCCCCACGACCCGCACCGCAACTACGTGAAGCGGCTGGTCGGGGTGGGCGGCGACACGCTGGAGATGCGTGACAAGGTGCTCTTCAGGAACGGAAAGCCGCTGGACGAGCCATACGCCCGACACGTGGACCCGCTCAGCGATCCGCGCGAGCCGCGGATGATCTGGCAAAAGGACTTTCTGGCCGGCACTCTCCGCGAGCGCCGCCGCTACCGCCCCACTCGCGACAACTGGGGGCCCATCGTGGTGCCCCCTGGCAAGCTGTTCGCGCTCGGCGACAACCGCGACAACTCCGAGGACTCGCGCTACTGGGGCTTCTTCGACGAGAGCGCGGTGAAGGGGCGGCCCATGTTCGTCTACTATTCGTTCGAAAAAGACATCACCCAGCAGTTCTCGTGGCTCACCGCCGTCCGCTGGACACGGATCGGGGAAGTGATCCGCTAGAGAGGCGGGACAGAAAGGGGAAGCGGGCGCGAGGATCATCCTCGCGCCCGCTTCTCACTTTTGGGTCGCCGGAGCAGCCTCCGTGTCACACGATCCGGAAAAAAGTGCGTGCAGAATCGGCCAGCACGTCGAAAACTCCCGTTGTCAAGACTTTTGTTTCAGCCGGGGGTTGACACCTTCCAAGGGCTTGTCCATACTCAACGCGTGACCCGGTGGTTGGACGCTCGTGTCCTTCCAACAGGCCTCGCGGCCTCTCACCGCCTTCCCCTTTGGCGACGCCGCGTACCCGCCCGGTGTCCTCCGCAGAACCCCACACTCTGCGTTGTCTGCTTCGCCCCGGAGCACCCCCATGACGTTCAGCCCCGCCAAACGCGTCTCCTCCGAATCCGAATCGCTGGACCAGTACCTTCGCGAGATCAGCGTGTACCCGCTGATCGACCGGAACGAAGAGGCGCGGCTCGCGCGCCTCATCCGTGACGGCGCGCCGGACGCGCTGGAGCACCTCGTGCGCTCCAACCTGCGCTTCGTGGTGGCGGTCGCAAAGAAATACCAGAACCAGGGCGTGTCGCTCTCGGACCTGATCAACGAAGGGAACATCGGGCTGATCCGCGCCGCGCGGAAGTTCGACGAGACCAAGGGGATCAAGTTCATCTCGTACGCCGTCTGGTGGATCCGGCAGGCGATCCTGCAGGCGCTGGCGGAGCAGTCGCGCATCGTTCGCGTGCCGCTCAGCCGCGCGGGGGCCGTCCACCGCATCGGGCGCCGCTCCTCGGCCATGACGCAGGAGCTTGGGCGCGAGCCGACGCTGCAGGAGATCGCGAGCGAGCTGGAGGTGCCGGAGGACGAGGTCAGCCACGCGCTGGCGATGTCGCAGGTCTACCTTTCGCTCGACGCCCCGCTCGTTCCCGGCGAGGACGGGCAGCTCCTCGACTACCTCTCCGACCAGTTCTCTCCCGGGCCGGACGAGGAGGTCTACGAGGACGCCCTCAAGCGCTCCATCGACGAGGCGCTGGGGACGCTTACCGAGCGCGAGTCGCGCGTGCTGCGCCTCTACTTCGGCCTGGGCGACGCGGAGCCGATGACGCTGGAGCAGATCGGGGAGAAGTTCGGCATCACGCGCGAGCGCGTGCGGCAGATCAAGGAGAAGGCGTTGCTCCGCCTTCGCCACCAGTCGAGGGCGCGGTTCCTGGAGACGTTCCTGACCTGAGGAACTGCGGGTCTCACGCGGAGACGCGGAGACGCAGAGGAACGGCGGGGCTCACACAGAGACACAGAGGCACAGAGAGAGGTTCTCTCGGTGCCTCTGTTTCGTGTTTGACGCTGTGGGTTCGGGCGCCGTTCAGCCCGCGACGGAGGGATTTCAGGGCGCGGGAAACCAGATGACCGCATCATCGAGCGGCACGGTATTCGTCTGCTCGGAGGGTGCCCCGGCCGGGTGATGGCGCCCGAGAACGCGGTAGCGGTCGAACACGTACGGCTGCCCCTCCGTGCCGTTCAGCGACCGGGTGTCGCCGATGTGGAAGTGCAGATGTGGTCCGACGCTGTTCCCCGAGTTGCCGAGTCTGCCCAGGACGGCTCCACGCCGCACGCGCTGCCCAGGCTGCACGCGAATGGAGCCCGGAATGAAGTGGGCGTAGAACGCGTAGCGGCCGCCTCCCAGGTCCAGCGCCAGCCAGTTCCCCGAAACCGTTTTGTCGGTCAAGGGCACGGGCATGATGGTCCGCCCATCGGCTCGCGGGACGTTTTCCGGGATCCCGTCCTGAACGGAAATAATTACGCCGTCCGCGACCGCCAGCACCTCGGCTCCATACCCGTAGAACATCTCGTTCGTGATGTCGTTCGGAAACGGGCTCGGAAGGTTGCTTCCGATGGAGTCCACGCGAATGAAGTCACAGCCGAACCGCTGCGGCACCCGCATACGTGAACCACGTACCACCAGCGCCGCGTGCCCGTTGCTCAGCGCGAGTCCGTTGCTGCAACGCCAGTTGCCGCCGCGAAGGGGAGGCCCAAGCACAGGCGGGGGCCCCCGCTCCACGAGGAGTACCTCGGAGGTAGCCACCAGCGCCTCCGAGTCGCTTCCACTCTCGGGTCGCAGCCGGATCGTGGAGTCGCTGTCCAGGGAGATCCGGTGGACGAGGGTGGAGGGTGCCGGCGCGGTGGGGGCGAGGGAGATCACCACCGCGATCGTGGCGGTGCGGCCGGCCGGCAGCGTACGGTTGGCCGGTGTGATCGAGTCGCTCTCGATGTACTGGGTCGTCCGCTGCCGCCGGGGATCGGAGAGGGCGGTGGAATCGTACGCCGCGAGCACGGCGCCGGTGGTCCCATCGAGCACCTCCACCGATCGAAGGCGCAGGTCCACGTCGGCCCAGCTGGTGACGAACAGGCGATAGACGAGGTAGAGCTGGCCATCCTCGGCGCGGACGGGCTGCGGCACCGGCCGGGCCACCACGTCTAGGGGGAGACTCAGATAGGTGGTGACCCGCCGCGGGGCCACGGGTGGCGTCTGGGCCGCCGCGGCGGATGCGCTCCCCATGCACCAGGCCAGGAGCGCACAGGCGAGATGGCGCGCACGGCGGCGGGAGAAAACGCGCTCGGCGGTCGGATTTCTCATGGCTGCTTCCACCTCAGAGGGATGATCCACGTACGTCGCAACCACTGACTGCGCGAACGCTCTGCTACTCGCCGCGCAGGGCCTCCATGGGGTCGGCGCGGCTGGCGCGCCGGGCGGGGAGCCAGCTAGCGCCGAGCGCCACTACCGTGAGGATGGTGCAGACGCCCAGGTAGGTGACGACGTCCGTGGGGCGCACGCCGTACAGGAGCGCGGACATCCCCTGCGTCGCCGCGAAGGCGAGCGCCAGGCCGAAGCCAAGGCCCCAGGCGGTGATTCGCGCCGCTTCGCGCGCCACCATGCGGCGGATCTCGCCCGTGCCGGCGCCGAGGGCCATGCGGATGCCGAACTCGCGCCGGCGCTGCGCCACACCGTACGCCAGCACGCCGTAGATGCCGATGCATGCCAGCAGCAGCGCCACGCCCGCGAAGCCGCCCAGCAGCGATGCCGTGAAGCGCTGCGGCGCCACCGAGCGCTCGAACACCTCGTCCATCGTCTGCACCTCGCTCACCCCGAGACCCGGGTCGATCTCCGCGATGGCGGAGCGCAGCGCGCGAATCACGGGAGCGGTCGGGCCGTCCGTGCCGACTACCAGGATCATCGAGTTCCAGGTGTCCTGCGCATGCGGCACGTACACCAGCGGGCCGATCTCGTCGCCCGCGCCCATGTAGCGCACGTCCTCGGTTACGCCCACGATCTCGCGCAGGAGGTTCTCGTCGCGCCATGAGCGGATGCGCTTGCCGATGGGGTCCTCGTTGGGGAACATGCGCCGCGCGAACTCGCGGTTGACCACGGCCACCGGCGTCGCGCCCTTTCGGTCCGCGGACGTGAACTCGCGCCCGCGCACCACCCGCAGCCGCAGGGTGGAGAAGTACCCCGGCGTGACCACCGTCCAGTTGCCGCTCACCTCCGTACCCGCCGGGGGCTCAGGCCGCCCGTCCGCCAGGAAGGAGCGCCCCAGGTAGAACCCTCCGCCCCCCAGCGGCAGCGCCGACGCGGCGGCCGAGCCGCGGACGCCGGGGAGCGCCGCCACGCGGTCCAGGATCTCGCTGATCGCTGCCACGCTCGCCGATGCGCTGTCGTACCGCTCGCCCTGCAGCACCACGGACGCGGTGGCCACTCCCGCGGTCTGGAAGCCGGGATCCACCGAGTAGAGCTGCGCCAGGCTCTTGAGGAGCAGCGCGGAGCCCACCAGCAGCACGAGCGACAGCGCGATCTCACCCGACGCGAGCGCCTTACGCACCCGGCGCCCGCGCACCCCCGCGGTGCTGCGCCGGTCCTCCTCGCCCAGCGTGGGGGAGAGCACCGCGCGGCGGGCCATGCCGATGGCGGGCGCCAGCCCAAAGAGCACCGCCGACAGGATGGAGACCGCCAGGGCGAAGAGCAGGGCGCGCGGGTCCAGCGAGAGCTCCTCCATGCGCGGCGTGCCCTCGGGCGCGGTCAGCGCCAGCGCGCGCACGCCGACGTAGGCGAGCGCCGACCCCAGCACCCCGCCCGCCACGGCCAGGATCAGGCTCTCGGTGAGGAGCTGCCGCACGAGCCGCCCGCCCCCGGCGCCGAGGGCGATGCGCACGGCGAGCTCCCGGCCTCGCCCGGCCGCGCGGCTCAGCAGCAGGTTGGCGACGTTCAGGCATCCAATGGCGAGCACCAGGCTCACCGCGCCCATCAGCAGCCAGAGCGTGAGCGGCAGGTCCTCGCCCACCACGTAGTCGATGAGGGGGACCGCCGTGATCGTCACCCCCTTGCGGGCCACCGGGTGCTCCTGTGCCACGCGCCGCGCGATCGACCCCAGCTCGGCGCGCGCGCGGCGGAGGGGCTCGTCTGGCTTGAGCCGCGCGATCGCGCTGAAGATGAAGTTGTCCCGCCGCTCCATGTCCGGCCGGTCGGCGGGCGAAAGGCGGAGCGGCGCCCACAGCGCCGCCTCGCGCGGGAAGGCCATCCCCCGCGGCGCCACGCCCACCACCTGCCGCGGGCGCCCGCCGATTCGCAGCGTCTTCCCCACGATCGCGCGGTCTCCCGCGAACATCCGCTGCCACAGCTCGTACGAGAGGACGACGACGCGGGGCGATTCGGGGTCGAACTCCTCGGACACGAAGAAGCGCCCCAGCGTGGGCGCCATCCCCAGCGTGGCAAAGAAGTCGGGGGTCACCGCCGCGCCGGTGAGCCGCTCCGCCTCCCGCTCGTCCGCGACGTTCCAGTCGACCGGCTGGTACACGG
>DASVVI010000999.1:0-7261 GCA_036386635.1 Longimicrobium sp. | reverse complement strand
ACCGAGTGCGGATAGAAGAGTGGATGGGGTGGAGTGCCGGCAAAGATCCGGACAGCCCTGGCGCGTGTCGGGCGTGGAGAATCGGAAGGGGGGGCCTGGCGAGCGGAACCGGGTGTGCATTCCGCTCCACACGCCCCCCGTGATGGAGTGCGCCTGCGATTCAGCGCAGGCACGGTCAGGGGACGAAAATGCCGGCCGGAGGCCGGCAGGGCCACCACGTTGGCCCTTGACAGATAAGGCCTTCTCATAGAAGACACAGAGGAAGAACAGCAGGAGGGGTTCTCTGTGGCTTGCAGTTCCCTCTGTGTCCTCTGTGTGAGGCTTTTCTCCGTTGTTTCTTTCCCTGCGTCTCTGCGCCTCTGCGTGAGGCCTTACGATGCCGGCCTACCGCGCCGACCGCCTGTGCTCCACCATGGCGCAGCGGTCCTGCACCACGCGGATGCCGGCCTCGGCGAAGCGGCGGGCGGCGTCCTCGTTGCGGATGCCGCTCTGCATCCAGACGGACTTGGGACGCGCGGCCAGGATGTCTTCCACATGCGGGCCGACGTCCTGCGAGCGGCGGAAGACGTTCACCATGTCGATCTCGCCCGGCACCTCCGCCACCTTGCGGTACACGGGCTGGCCCAGGATCTCGGTGGCGTCCGGGTAGTAGACCGGCACCGGGACGATCTCCATCCCGGCGTTCTGCAGGTACTGGGGGACGTAGAAGGCGGGCTGCCCCGACTGCGCCTCCGTCTTGATCCCCAGCACCGCGATCCGCCGCGTCTCGCGCCAGAGCTGCGCGATGTCGTCGGACGACTCCAGCAGGTTGCTGCGCCACTCTTCCATGGGAGCTCCGTGTGGGTGAGGTGTGGATCAGCGGGGATCGAAGAACCAGCGCGGCGGCTCCCACTCGGCCGCCGCCACGCCGATCTCGGCCTGGCGCCGGTACCGGCCCGGCGGCATGGATGCCGCCATACGCACCGCGAGCCGCGGGTCCCAGCGCCCCACCATGAGCGCCGCGTTGCGCATGTGCCACGCGCCCTTCCAGCTCTCCGAGACGCGCGCCGCCTCCGCCAGCGCCGCCGCGGCACGCTCCCGCATCCCCGCGTCGTACGGGGCGACCGCCTGCAGAAGGAGCGCCAGGGCGTCCACCCGGCTCACCGGGTGCGCGATCTGCGCGGCTTCGCCCAGCGCGTGCTCGAAGACGGGTGCGGCCGCCGCAAGTCCGCCGCGGTCGATCAGCACCCGCAGCGGCCACGCCCGCACCGCCGCGCGGCCGTACGGCTCCGCGCACGCCTCCGCGGCGGCGACGGCTTCGCGCGCGATCCTCATCCACTCGTCGCGCGCGTACCACGCGGTGTGGGCCAGCGCCTGCGCCCGGTACCACGGATCGCGCACGGCACGGGCACGGGCACGGGCGTCTTCGTCGTACGCCGCGGCGGCCGATATCGCCGCATCGCGTGCCCGCGCATCCGTCCTGCCGCCGCGCTCAGCTCTCGTCGGGGAAGAAGCGCTCGCCAGAGGCCGCCCGCTCCACCAGCAGCGCGGCCGGAGCGAACCGGTGGCCGTGCTTCGCCTCCAGCGCGCGCATACGCTCCAGCACGGCCGCCGCGCCCGTCTGGTCCACGTACCAGAACGGTCCGCCGCGGAAGGGCGGAAAGCCGATCCCCAGCACCGCGCCCACGTCGCCGTCGCGGGCGGAGCGCAGGACGCCCTCCTCCAGCGTGCGCAGCGCCTCGTTCACCATCATCAGCCCCAGCCGCTCCTGGATGTCGGCGCGCGCGATGGTCTTCGCGGCCGGGTTGCCGATCACGGCGTACACCGTCTCGTCCGGCTCGCCCTTCTTGCCGTCCTCGCCGTAGGTGAAGAAGCCGCGGCCGTTCTTCCGCCCCTGCCGCCCGTCCGCCACCATGCGGTCCAGGACGGAGCTCGTCTGCATGCGGTCCGCGAAGGCGGCGGCGAGGATCGTCCCGGCCTTCTGCGCCACGTCCAGCCCCACCTCGTCGTACAGCGTGATGGGGCCCACGGGGTACCCCCACGACGTCATCGCGGCGTCGATCTCCTCCATCCGCACCCCTTCCTCCAGCAGCAGCGCCGCCTCGGCCATGTAGGGCGAGAGGATGCGGTTGGCGTAGAAGCCCGGCGCGTCGTTGACGATGATGGGCGTCTTGCCGATCTGCTTGCCGAAGGCGTGCGACGTCGCCGTCACCCAGTTGGCGGTGCCCTTGTGCGTGATGATCTCCAGCAGCGGCATCTTCTCGACCGGGGAGAAGAAGTGCAGCCCGATCACGTGTTCCGGCCGCGATGCCGCCTCCGCCAGCGTGGCGATCGGGATGGTGGAGGTGTTGGATCCCAGCACCGTCTCCGCGCCGATCTTCGCCTCGATGTCGCGGATGACGGTGTGCTTGAGCGACACGTCCTCGAACACCGCCTCCACGATCACGTCCGCGGAATGGAAGCCGGTGTACTCCGTGGTCGCCTCCACGCGGTCGGTGAGGGCGGTGATCTCGAAGCCGCGCGCCTTCTTGCGCTTCGCACGCTTGATGAGGGTGTCGCGCGCCGTCTTGAGCCCCCGGGCGGCGGCCTCCGGCTTGACGTCCTTGAGGCGCACCGTGATCCCGCTCTCGGCCGATGCGGCGGCGATCCCCGCGCCCATGAACCCCGCGCCCACCACGGCGATGCGCTCCACCTTCTTCGGCTTCACCGTCTCGCCCAGCGCCGGATCGTTCTTGGCCGCCGTGGTGGCGAAGAAGAGGTGCACCAGCGAGCGCGCCTCCGGCGTCACCGCCAGCTCGCCGAACGCGCGCGCCTCCAGCTCCAGACCCTCGGCGATCTCGCGATCCAGCCCTTTTTCCACGACTTCCAGGAGGCGGAGCGGCGCGGGGTAGAGCCCCTTCGTCTTCGCCATCACCCCCTGGCGCGCCTTGCTGAAGATCAGCTGGCGCATCCCGGGGAGGTTCTCCAGCCACTGCGGCGACCTGCGGCGGGCGGCGCCGCGCGGCTCCTTGTGGCCCTCCGCCAGGTCGTTCGCCACCTGCCGTGCGACGACGGGGAGGATGGCGGCGGGCACCACTTCGTCCACGATGCCGGCGCTGCGGGCGCGGCGCCCGTCGAGCTGCTTGCCCGTGAGCATCAGGTCGAGCGCGGCGCGCACGCCGATCAGCCTCGGCAGCCGCTGGGTCCCCCCGGCGCCGGGAACGATCCCCAGGTTCACCTCGGGGAGCCCCAGCTTGGTCTTGGGCGAGTCGCTGGCGATGCGGTAGGTGCAGGCGAGCGCCACCTCCAGCCCGCCCCCCAGCGCCACCCCGTCGATGGCCGCCACGACGGGAACGCGCAGGTTCTCCAGCCGGTCGAGGAGCCGCTGCCCGGCGCGGGAGGCGGCCTCGGCGTCGGCGGGGGTGCGGAAGTCCTTGAACTGCTCGATGTCCGCCCCGGCGATCCACGTCCCCTTCTTCTCGGAGAGGATGACGGCGGCCCTCACGCTGGCGTCCGCCTCGCCCTCTTCCAGGCGGCGGAGGATGTCGTCCATCGCCTCCACCAGCGCGGCGGAGATGACGTTGACCGGCTTCCCCGGCTGGTCCAGCCGGATGATGGCGATCCCGTCTTCCACATCCATCTGCACGGGCGCGCCCGTCTCCTCGTTCACCGTCGTGGCCATGTGTCGCTCCTGAAGTGGGCTTTCAACTGCTTTGGTGCGTGAGTGCGTGAGTGCGTGAGTGCGTGAGTGCGTGAGTGCGTTTCTGTCATCCTGAGGGAGCCGCCACCCCTACCTCCGCGTACCACCGCCCTCCGGCGGCGACCGAAGGATCTAGCCGGCGAAGCAAGAGGCCCGCCCCCGCCCCGCGGTCCCTTCGCAACGCGCAGTAGATCCTTCGCTCCGCGCCAGAGGATTGTGACGGGGCGAGTTTGGAGCAGCGCGTCGCTCAGGATGACAGAATGGGGGTTCCCTGCTCGCCTTCCCCATCCCCTCTCGCCTTACCTGTCCCTCCCTCTTCGTTCCCGCACTAACGCACTCACGCACTAACGCACTTCCGTTCAGCACTTCCGTTCACGCCGTCATCCCGCCATCCACCGCCAGCACCTGCCCCGTCACGTACCCACCCGCCGCGGACAACAAGAACAGCGCCGCGCCCATGAGCTCGTCGTCTCCACCGACGCGGCCGAGGGGGACGGCGCGCGAGATCAGCTTTTCCGCGTGCTCCAGCACGCCAGCCGTCATCCTGGTGGGAAAGAAGCCGGGCGCCAGCGCGTTTACGCGGATGCCGTGGCGCGCCCACTTCACCGCCAGGTCGCGAGTGAGAGCGATCACGGCACCCTTGGATGCGGCGTATCCGGCGGCATCCAGCAGCTCCGGCTGCGAGCCGCGCAGCCCCGTCACCGACGCGATGTTGAGGATGGCGCCCGGCGCCGCCCGCTCAATCAGCCGCCGCCCCACCTCGCGCGAGCAGAGAAAGGCACCGGTGGCGTTGGTCTCCATCACCTTGTGCCACGCCTCCAGCGGCATCTCGGCCGCGGGTGCGCCCCACGAAGTCCCCGCGTTGTTGACCAGGATGTCCACCAGCCCCAGCTCCACCTCCGCCTCGTCCAGCGCGGCGCGCACCTCCTCCTCCGAAGTCACGTCCAGCCGCAGCGCCATGGTGCGCACACCGTGGGTCTCGGCCAGCTCGCGCGCCACGTCCTCGCACGCCTCCCGCTTGCGCGACGCCAGCGCCACCGACGCGCCCGCCTGTGCCAGCCCCGTCGCAATCTGCTCGCCCAGCCCGCGCCCGCCGCCCGTGACCAGCGCCACGCGCCCGCGAAGGTCGAACAGCTCGGCAAGGCTTCGCATCGGCGGCTCCACGCGGGTGGTCGAGGTCGGCTCGGCGAACAATGTAGCGGGGCGCAAAGCCCTTGAAAATACTGGAATTTATGAGCGCCGCTCACACGTACCGGCAGCCGCGGTACGCCTCCGCACGAGCGATGCCCCTTGACGAACGTGTACCAAGTAATACACACTACATGCCGGCACATAACCGTGAGGTGACGTGGATAGCTTCGGTGGATTCGTGCGGGACCGCCGCGAGGCCCTGCGGCAGGGGGACCGCCGCTACTCGGTCCGCCAGGTGGCGGAGCGGATCGGGGTGGAGCCGTCGTACCTGAGCAAGGTGGAGCGGGGTGAGGTCGCGCCGCCCTCCGAGGACACCATCGTCCGGCTGGCGCGCGAGCTCGACGTGCTCCCCGACCTCCTGCTCGCGCTGGCGGGCAAGGTGTCGCGCGACCTGCTGGACACCATCCGCAAGCGGCCGCTGCTCTTTGGGGAGCTGCTGCGCGAGCTGCGGGACCTGCCCGACCACGCCGTGCTGCGCCTGGTGCGCGAAGTCCGCGACGGCGACTGGTAGTCGTCCACCCCGGCCTGTGAGGACCGTATGATCGAGCTGCAGAACGACGCGCTGCTCTTCCGCTTCCCGGAGGTGCACGAGGACGCAGTGCTGAGCATCGGGTTCCAGCGCACGCTGCGCATCCCCGACGACGACCGGGACTATCCGCTCCCGCCGGGTCTGGGACGCTTTCCGCTCGCCCACGTGGACGACTTCACCGATCGTGTCCCCGCGAAGTGGGCGGAGCACGGCGGCGTCATGCTCCCGATGTACCAGTCCGAGGCGATGTGGATCAGCTTCAGCTCGCCGAACGGCTACCCGTTCGCGGTGAAGGTGGCGACCGGCAAGATCAACGCGGCCACCGGCGAGCACTGGGCGACGGGGCTCAACCGCGATCCCCAGGACTACCTCAGCATCCCCTCGCAGCCCTGGCTGGACGGGTACTGCATCGAGCGCGGCGTCATCCGCCAGTTCGTCGCCATGCCGCTCGGCGCCGGCTACTCCGCCGAAGAGCAGATCACCGGAGAGGCCGTACATGGTGGCCTGCAGCTCGCCGCGTACCCGGCCAAAGCATCAGTCTACGAGCAGATTAAGCGTCGCCGCGCCGAGTACGTGCGCCCCAGGCCGCCGTCGATGAAGTACGTGTGCGCGTCAGCGGCGCCGAGCTTCGACATGGGGCTGGCCCCCGGCGGACGGATGCGGCAGGAGATCTACAAGGACCCGCACGGCGCCGCGGATTGGGAGCTCGGCGCATCGAGCCGCTGCTTCGTGCACATCACCAACTCCCTCGTCTGGCGGCAGATCACGGGCGACAACCCGCCCACCGTCCCGCCCACCGCCGCCGAGTACAACCGCGCCGGCCTCCCCTGGTTCGAGTGGTACGGCGAGCAACCGGCGCTCCCTGGAGGCGGGCCGCTCAGGACGCTCAAGAGCATCTTCAAGCTCGGCAAGGAAAAGGGCGACGTCCCGCTACCCGAGAACACGTCCGTCGAGCCAGGCCACATCGTTCCGCTCGGGAAGGGCGTCGTGCGGGAGGGGGCGTTCTGAACGTGACCGATGGCGCGCGTGCTTTTAGCGCCACCGGCCTGGTACCTGTATACCACCGGGTGGCCGTGTTCTGTGGCTCGTCCGCCTAACCGTTGACCCCGTGGCTCCGCTCTCTGTAAGGTTCGGCAACGACGGACCTGAGGAGGGGCCATGAAGCGGATCAAGCGAGTCCAGTTGCGTCGAGCCGGGGGGAGCATCACCGACCCGCCCCGCCAGCGGATCGGCGGGCCTCCCGAGATGAGCGACGACGAGATCCGGGAGTGCCTGATGGCGGCGCTGGAGAGCGTCCGCGGGGTGGAGATCGAGGACGTATTCCCTGGTGGATATGCGGAGCTCCGGACTCCATCGAACGCGCAGCAAAGCCCCGCGTGGGTCCTGCGGATGAGAGAGAGGGGCATCAATGTTCGCGAGCCTCTCCTCGGCGCTGCGATCGAGCCGTTCAGGGCGGTGCGCCAGGCCGGGCCCCTCCTGGCGTTCTGGCGCAGAGTCGTTCGCCGCGTGAGCGAGTCGCGTGCTGTATCTTGACGCCTGTGCAGCCGTCAAACGCTACGTAGATGAACACGACGGAGCGACCGCGATCATGGAGCAGGTCATGGTCGATGCGGGCCGCTGGGGAGGGGTGGTGTCCAGCGGGTGGATGACTCTCGAATTTACTTCGGCGCTGACGAAGAAGCTCCGTGGCGGATACCTGGTAGGGAGCGACTACAGCGAGCTGCTGTTTCGATTCCGCTCAGACGTGAATGCGATCTATCTGGTTCCCGTCGACAACGTTGCGGTGGAAGGAGCCTCATATCTGATGGAACGGGTTCGAGGCGTCACGCGCTTCCATTCGGGCGATGCGCTCCATCTGCATACGACGCTGCAGCTTCGCTCTG
>DASVVI010000998.1:0-11944 GCA_036386635.1 Longimicrobium sp. | reverse complement strand
CCCCGCTCCGAACCCCGTCGATGCGCCCCGATCCTCGTAGGGGCCGCCCCACGTGGCTGCCCGTGCCCGCCCCGCACCACCGCCCGTTCCCTCGCACACCGAAACCCGTAGGGGCAGACCTGCGTGTCTGCCCTCCCCCGCCGCGCCACGAACCCATCACGCACGCGGGTGGAACTGCCGGTGGATCTGCGACAGATACGTGCGGTCCACGTGCGTGTAGATCTGCGTGGTGGAGATGTCCGCGTGGCCCAGCATCTCCTGCACGGCCACCAGGTCCGCGCCGCCTTCCAGCAGGTGCGTGGCGAACGAATGGCGCAGGGTGTGGGGCGTCACCGTCTTCTCGATGCCCGCGGTCTCCACGTGCTGCCGGAGGATCTTCCACACGCCCATGCGCGTCAGCGGGCCGCCGCGGGCGTTGAGGAAGACGCGCCCCTCCCCCTTCCCGCGCTCCAGCCGCGGCCTCGTCTCGCGCAGGTAGATGGAGAGCGCGCCGATCGCCCGGCGCCCCACCGGCACCATCCGCTCCTTGGCGCCCTTGCCGAAGACGGAGGCGAACTCGTCGTCCAGGTGCAGGTCGCGCACGCGGATGCCGGTGAGCTCGGACACGCGCACCCCGCTCGCGTACGCGAACTCCAGCATCGCGCGGTCGCGCCAGGCGAGCGGGTGCATGATGTCCGGCGCCTCGAGCAGGCGCTCGATCTCCGCCACCGTGAGCACGCCGGGGAGCGTCTTCCACGCGGTCGGGGTGTCGATGGCCTCGCTGGGGTCCGCCACCACCTCGTTCTCGCCCAGCAGGAAGCGGAAGTAGGTGCGCAGCGCCGAGATGTTGCGCGCGATGGAGGCCGGCGCGAGCCCCAGGTCCTTGAGGAGGAGTACGAAGCGCCGCAGGTCGTCGGTGGTGACCTCGGACGGGCGGGCGCGCCCCAGCGTACGCGCGTGCGAGCACATGCGGACGACGTCGCGGCGGTAGGCGTCGATGGTCTGCTCGCTCAGGTTGCGCTCGAAACGCAGGTGGTCGATGAACCCCTCCACCCCGAACTGCCGCGCCGTGCGGTCCAGCTCCTCCGGCGTGGGGGCATCGGCGGTGCTCAGGCGGCCTCCCCGCGGCTGCGCCACCACCACCACGCCACGAGCGCGAAGAGGATCACCGCCGCGATTCCCAGCCAGCGCCCCGACGCCTCCACGGCGACGCGGATCTGCTCCCAGTTGCGCCCGGCGGTGGCGCCCAGGTACACGATCATCCCGTACCACAGCCCCGACGCAAGCGCGATGGGCGTGGCGGTCCGCAGCCACCCCATTCCGCTCGTCCCCGCGAACACCGGCACCACCGCGCGGAAGCCGGGGAGGAAGCGGCTGAAGAAGATCACCTTGGCGCCGTGCTTCGCGTACAGGCCGGAGAGCCGCGTCATCTGCTGCGGCTGCAGGATCATCCGCCCGATGCGGCCCTGGAAGAACGACACGCCGTAACGCCGGCCGACCCAGTACGTCAGCAGCGCCGTCCCTACGTTCGCGCCCCAGACGACCAGGAACGCCCCGATCGGCGAGATGGTGCCGCGCCCGGCCAGGAAGCCGCCCGTGAGCGCGATCACGTCCGCCGGCACGGGGGGGAAGATGTTCTCCAGTCCCGCGAAGGCGCCGATCACCACGTACACCAGCGGCCCGGGGAGCCCCTGCATCCACTCGATCAGCCGGTCGATCAGCCCCGCCATGCGTCCTCCGCTCTACAGGTGGCTGTCGCGCCGGTGGCGCGCGTGGAGCGAATCGATTCCCTCCAGGTCGTCGATCAGCGCCACGGCAAAGGTGGCGATCCCCTCGCCGCGCCCGATCCATCCCATCCCTTCGTTGGTCTTTCCCTTGATGGAGATGTGGTCCGGCGCGATCCCCAGCACCGACGCCAGCCGCTCCTGCATCGCCGGCACGTGCGGCCCGATCTTGGGCGCCTCGGCGATGACGGTCACGTCCACGTTGACGATCTGGTAGTTGCGCCCCGCGAGCAGCCGCACCGCGTGCGCCAGCAACCCCAACGAGTCCGCGTCTTTCCACTGCGGATCGGAGGGGGGAAAGTGCCGCCCGATATCGCCCAGCCCCGCCGCGCCCAGTATTGCGTCGGTGACGGCGTGCGCCACGGCGTCCGCGTCCGAGTGGCCGGTCAACCCTCGTTCGAAGGGGATCTCCACTCCGCCCAGAATCAGCCTGCGCCCCTCCGCGAAGCGATGGGAGTCGTACCCGTGCCCAATCCTCATCCGCTCTTCCCCGTCTTCGTGAATGCCGCGCGCCGAGCGGGGTACAATAGCCGTCCCCGCCGTCCGCCAGCAACCAACCGCCGCGGGGCTGTCACGGAAAATCACCGCGGCGCGTTTTTCCGGCGGGAGAACGGGAGTGGCTCGTGACTCCGCGAACACGATCCAGGGATATTTCGATGTCTCGCATACTGTCGCTCACGCTAGCCGCGCTGCTCCTGACTGCGGCCTGCGGCAGATCCGGCCTGTTCGGGCCCGACGGCTCGCAGTCGACCAGCCCGTCGGACGAGTCTCTCGGCTTCGTTCGACTGGCGTCCGAACCGTATGCCTTCGCCTCCTTCAGCGGCCTCACGGACTCTGCCCGGGTGGTCGTCCGCGACGCACGTGCGTGGGAGGCGATCTGGGGCGAGATCTGGCGCCACCACATCCGCCTGCCTGAGCTCCCCGTGATCGACTTCGAACGGGAGATGGTCGTCGTAGCGGCGCTGGGCACGCGCCGCTCCGGCGGCTACGACATCCTCGTGAACGGCGCCACCCGTACCGCTGACGGCGTGGAAGTGTCGATCCTGAACCGGTCCCCGGGTATCCAATGCGGCAACACCGGCGCGATCACAAGGCCGTTGGACATCGCGCGGCTTCGTCGCGTGGATGGCGTCGTGCGTTTCCGCGAGCGGGCGGAGCTGCGGGGGTGCAGGTAAAGGTGACGTGTAGGACCGGGTAAGCCGGGGCACGTACGGCGGCGGACGCGAGGGGCGGGGCGCGGGGTCACGTCCCGGTTGCTGGATGACGGCGTATGCACGAGGCACGGGCAGCCACGTGGGGCTGCCCCTACGGATTATGTGCCGCAAGCGAACCGCGGTGCAGCGTTGGACACGGGCGCGATAAATCGCGCCCCTACGATATCTGCGCGAAAACGCCGGGACACGCAAACCCCCTCTCCCAGGCAGTTTTGGGAGAGGGGGATGCGTCGCGGAGCGACGCTGGGGGTGAGGGTCAGGCGTACCGCCGCACCGCCAAGCACACGTTGTGGCCGCCGAAGCCGAAGGAGTTGCTCAGCGCCAGGCCCACCGGCCGCTCCGTCACGCCGCCCGTCCCGTAGTTCAGGTCGCAGTCGGGGTCCGGGGTGGTGTAGTTGATGGTGGGCGGGATCTTTCCCTCCCGGCACGCCAGCGCGCAGATGACGCCTTCGATGGCACCGGCGGCGCCCAGCGTGTGGCCCGTCATGCTCTTGGTGGAGCCGACGATGACCTCATGCGCGCGCTCGCCCAGCAGCGTGCGGATGGCGGCCGATTCGTTCTTGTCGTTGGCCGGGGTGGAGGTGCCGTGCGCGTTGACGTAGTCCACCTCGGACGCGTCCGCGCCGGCTTCCTTGAGGGCCAGCTTCATCGCGCGCACCGCGCCCTCGCCGCCTTCAGACGGCGCGGTGATGTGGTACGCGTCCGCCGTCTGGCCGAAGCCGACGATCTCGGCGATGATGGTGGCGCCGCGGGCACGGGCGTGCTCCAGCTCCTCCAGCACCACCATCCCCGATCCCTCGCCCAGCACGAAGCCGTCGCGGGTCGCGTCGAAGGGGCGGCTGGCGGTCTCGGGGGAGTCGTTGCGCTCCGAGAGCGCCTTCATCGCCGCGAAGCCGGCCACCGTCTGCGCGGAAACGGTCGCCTCGGTGCCGCCGGCGATCATCAGGTCCGCCTCGTCCCACTTGATGCTGCGGAAGGCGTTCCCCAGCGCGTGCGCGCTCGATGCGCAGGCGGAGACGGTGCAGTAGTTGGGGCCCTTGGCGCCGTAGCGGATCGACACCAGCCCCGCCGCGATGTCCGAGATGAACATCGGAACGAAGAAGGGCGACACGCGGTCCGGCCCGCGCTGGATCAGCTTGGCGTGCTGCTCCTCGAAGGTGTGGATGCCGCCGATGCCGCTGCCGATCACGACGCCGAAGCGCTCGTGGTCGATCCCGTCGCGATCCTCGTCCAGCCCGGCGTGCCGCATGGCCTGCACTGCGGAGGCGATGGCGAAGTGGGAGAAGCGGTCGGTGCGCTTCACCTCCTTGCGGTCGATGTACAGCGTGGGGTCGAACCCCTTCACCTCGCAGGCAAAGCGCACGGCGTGGTTGGAGGCGTCGAATTGGGTGATCGGGCCGGCGCCGCTGCGCCCCGCGAGCAGTCCCGCCCAGCTCTCCTGGAGGTCCAGCCCCACGGGCGTGACGAGCCCCGCCCCCGTGATCACGACTCGGCGATTCATCACCGCTCCGGTCATACTGGGAAAGTGGAAGGGCGGACACCCGCGGGGCGCCCGCCGCTCGGAAAGTCAGCTCCGCCGCACGGGCGGAAAGGGAGCGCCGCAGGCCCGGCGAGGGGCCCGCGGCGCTCCGGAACAGCGGTCAGGACGGATTGTTGTTCTGGATGTAGCTGATCGCGTCGCCGACGGTCTGCAGCTTCTCGGCGTCCTCGTCCGGGATCTCCATCCCGAACTCTTCCTCGAACGCCATGACGAGCTCGACGGTGTCCAGCGAGTCCGCGCCCAGATCGTCCACGAACCGGGCCTCGGGGGTGACCTTCTCGGCCTCCACGCCCAGCTCGTTGATGATGATGTCCTTGACCTTCTGTTCGACGTCGGCCATTGCTCGGCTCTCCAGGTTGGGTTTCCACGATCTGGGGCGGCGGGCGCGCGGGCCGCGCGCGTCGGCGCCACCCCGCCGGTCCTACATCACCATCCCGCCGTCCACCACCACCACCTGCCCGGTGATGTACGATGCGCCCGGCCCCGCCAGGAAGCGTACCACCGGTGCGATGTCCTCGGGCCGGCCCAGCCGCTCCAGCGCGATCTGCGACGAAAGCGCGGTGCGCGCCGCTTCGGGGAGGTCGGAGGTCATGTCCGTCTCAATGTACCCCGGCGCGACGGCGTTGACCAGAACCCCGCGCGATCCGAGCTCCTTGGCCACCGACTTGGTGAGCCCGATGAGCCCGGCCTTGGAGGCGGCGTAGTTCGCCTGCCCCTTGTTCCCCGTGATTCCCACCACGCTGGTGATGTTGATGATCCGCCCGGCGCGGCGCTTCATCATCCCGCGCGAAGCGGCGCGGATGAGGTTGAAGGCGCCCCGCAGGTTGGTGTCCAGCACGGCGGTCCAGTCGTCGTCCTTGATGCGCATCAGGAGGTTGTCGCGCGTGACGCCGGCGTTGTTCACCAGCACGTCCAGCGACCCCAGCTCCTCTTCCACGCGCTTGATGAGCGCGGCGGTCGCCTCCGGATCGGCCACGTCGCAGCCGTAGCCGCGGTGCCCGTCGCCCGGCAGCTCCGCCGCCACCGACTCGGCGCGGGCGCCGTCACGCGCCACCACCGCCACCCGCGCGCCGGCATCCGCCAGCGAGCGCGCGATCGCCAGCCCGATCCCGCGCGACCCGCCGGTGACCAGTGCCACCTGCCCGTTGAGCTCCGCCATCACGCCCCCGTACCCAGGTAAGCCTCAATCTGCTCGGCGGTCCCCAGGGCGGTCCCCCGCCCCGACGCCGCCGGATCGATCCGCTTCAACATCCCGGTGAGCACCTTGCCGGTGCCCACCTCCAGGAACTGCGTCACGCCCAGCCCCAGCATGGTGCGCACGCACTGCGTCCAGCGCACCGAAGAGGTCAGCTGCCGCACCAGCAGAGACCGCGCCTCCACCGGGTCGGTGACCGGCGTAGCGTCGACGTTGGAGGCCACCGGGAACGCCGGGGGGCCGAACTCCGCGGCCTCCAGCTGCTCGGTGAGCCCCGCCTCGGCCGGCGCCATGAGCGGCGAGTGGAAGGCGCCGCTCACGTTGAGCGCGGCCACCTTCTTCGCCCCCGCCGCCACCAGCATGGGCGACACGCGCTCCACAGCCGACACGTCGCCCGAGACGACCACCTGGCCCGGCGCGTTGAAGTTGGCGGCGACAACCACACTGCCCTCGCTGCTCGCCTCGCGGCAGACCCCTTCCACGATGTCGTCGTCCAGCCCGAGCACGGCGGCCATCGTGCCGGGACGCGCCTGTCCGGCCTCGTACATCAGCTCGCCGCGCCTGCGCACGGAGCGCACCGCATCGGCGAAGGAGAGCGAGCCCGCGGCGTGGTACGCGCTGAACTCGCCCAGCGAGTGGCCCGCGGCGCACACCGCTTCCACGCCCCGCGCGCGGAGCACGGCCCACACGGCCGCGCTGTGCGTCAGCAGGGCGGGCTGCGTGTTGCGCGTGAGGGTGAGCTCCTCGTCGGGCCCTTCCCACATCACCCGCGTCAGCGCGAAGCCCAGCGCCTCGTCCGCTTCCTGGAAGATGGCGCGCGCCTCGGGAAAGCGCTCCGCCAGGTCGCGCCCCATTCCGACCGCCTGCGACCCCTGTCCGGGGAAGAGGAGGCCGATGCGCTCGCCCGTCACAGGCGCACCACGTTGGCGGCCCAGGTGAAGCCGGCGCCGAACGCCACCATCAGCACCAGCGACCCCGGCCCGGCGCGCCCCTGCTCCACCGCTTCGTCCAGCGCCACCGGGATCGACGCCGAGCTCATGTTGCCGTAGCGGTCCACGTTCACGAACACCTTGTCCATCGGGATGCCGGCGTACTTGGCCGTCGCCTCGATGATCCGCATGTTCGCCTGGTGCGGGACCATGAGGTCGATCTCCTCGGCCGTCACACCGGCGCGCTTCAGCGCCGTCTCGGCGGCCTCGCACATCGCGCGCACGGCGGACTTGAACACCTCGGGACCCGCCATCTTCACGTAGTGTGAGCGCTCGTCCAGCACCATGGCGTCCAGCGGCACGCGCGAGCCGCCGCCCGGCCGCCACAGGAGCTCGGCCAGCGTGCCGTCGCTCTTCATGTAGCCGCTGAGGATGCCGCGCCCGTCATCGCTGGCGCGCTGCACCACCGCCGCCCCGGCGCCGTCGCCAAAGAGCACGCAGGTGGTGCGGTCGGTCCAGTCGATGATGGACGACATCTTCTCCGTGGCCAGCACCAGCACCGTCTCCGCCTGCCCGGCGGTGATGTGCGCGTCCGCCATGGAGAGCCCGTACAGGAAGCCCGAGCACGCCGTGGCGAAGTCGTACGAGCCGGCGTTGCGCGCACCCAGCAGCGCCTGCACGTCGCACGCGGTGGAGGGGAGGAGCCGGTCCGGCGTGGCGGTGGAGAGGAGGATCAGGTCCACGTCCGTCGCCTGCAGCCCGGCGCGCTCCAGGGCCACGCGCCCCGCGGCCGCGGCCATGGTGGAGGCGTGGGTCTCCTTGTCGGCGATGCGCCGCTCACGGATCCCGGTGCGGGAGCGGATCCACTCGTCGTTCGTGTCGACGAGCGACTCCATCTCCTGGTTGGTCATCACGCGGTCCGGGTTGAACCGTCCCGTGGAGACCAGGCGCGAACGCGGCTTGGTTTCTGTCATTGTGCAGGTGTGGTCTCCGCCAGACGGTTGAGGCGCCCCGCGATGTGCTCCACCATCCCGCTCTCCACGCAGGAGGCGGCGGCGCGGAGCGCGTTGCGGAGCGCGATGGGCGGCGACCCGCCGTGGCAGATGATGGTGACGCCGTTGACGCCCAGCAGGGGAGCTCCCCCCCACTGCGTGTAGTCCAGGGTGCGGAAGAGCAGCTCCAGGTCGAGCTGCACCCCCTGCTCCTGGATTGCCGAGCGCAGGAAGCCGCTCATGAACCCCGACATCGACTCGTAGAACTTGAGCAGCACGTTCCCCACGAAGCCGTCGCACACCAGCACGTCGCACTTGCCGCGGATGATGTCGCGCCCCTCGATGTTCCCCACGAAGTCCAGGTTGGGGTCGCCCTTGAGCAATTGGAAGGCCTCCACCGTCTGCTCGTTCCCCTTCTCCTCTTCCTCGCCGATGTTGAGGAGCCCCACGCGCGGGCTGGCGATCCCCATCAGGTCCTGGGCGTAGATGTGCCCCAGGTGGGCGAACTGCAGCAGGTGCTGCGGCTTCACGTCCACGTTGGCGCCCATGTCCAGCAGCAGGAAGCGCCCGCTGGTGGACGGCAGGTCCGCGCCGATCGCGGGGCGGTCCACGCCGGAAAGGGGGCGCAGGATGAAGAGCGAGGCCGCCATCACCGCGCCCGTGGAGCCGGCGCTGACGAAGGCGTCCACTTCGCCGTCCTTGTGCAGCCGCGTGCCCACCACGATGGAGGAGTCCTGCTTGCGCCGCACGGCCTGCGCGGGCGAGTCCCCCATCTCGATGACTTCGGTGGTGTGCACGACGGACACCCGGTCGCGCGGGGCGTCCGGGTGGCGCGCGAGCTCGGCCTCTATGAGCCCGCGGTCGCCCACGAGCACCACGTGCAGGTCGGTACGCTCAAGCAAAGCTCCGACCGCGCCCTCGACCTCTACGGCCGGGGCACGATCGGAGCCCATCGCGTCCAGCGCGATCCGCATATATGTGTCGGAGCTCTCGGGCGGGGCCTAGAACTCTTCCACTTCGATTCGCTGCTCGTTGCGGTAGTAGCCGCAGTTCGAGCAGACGCGGTGCGGCAGGTGCGGGTCGCCGCACTGCGGGCATGCGTTGATGGAAGGCATGCTGGCCTTCACGTGGGTGCGGCGCTTGCGCTGGCGCTGCTTGGACTGGCGCCTCTTGGGTACGGCCATCGGAGCCCTCTCGGAGTGCTGGGTTTAGTCGAACTTTACCTGCTTCAACGCGTCCCACGGGCTCGGGGCCACTTCGGAAACGCAGTCGCACGCCGCTTCGTTGAGGTTGGTGCCGCACTGCGGGCAGAGCCCGCGGCACTCCTCGTCGCACACGACGTACTGTGGGGCACGCAACAGGAGCTGCTCGCGGACCGCTTCGGTCACGTCCAGCTCCTGCCCGCGCGCCGGCATGGGGTAGACTTCACCCCCCAGCTCGTCTTCGTCCTCGCCGATGGGGGCGAAGAACAGGTCCACCGTGTCGTCCACCGGCTGGCGGACGGCAGTGAGGCAGCGGCGGCACTCGCGCTCCACCACCGCCTGGATGCGGCCGCGGAGCAGAACGCCGTCGTCGCCCACGGAGCGGGCGGTGAGGTCCACTCGCAGAGGCTCCACCAGGCGCACGTCCGACCCTTCCCACATGGGATCGTCGGCCGCCACCTGCTCGTGGATCTCCACTTCTTCGCGGTCCACCGCCGCCAGGTTCAGCTTCAACATAAACCGTAAAAGTATGCCAAAGGCCGTGATGTGTCAAGCAACGGCCGGGTTTTCGCGTGGGCGACCGGTGTGCAAGAACCGCGCGTCACACAGAGACACGGAGGAACAGAGAGGCCACAGAGGAACACCGCCGTTCCTCCTCCCCTTGTCGTTGTCCTCTGTGTCTCTGTGTGAGGTCCTCTCAGTCGTCGTCCGTCAGGAACATGGAGAGGACCCAGCTCACGAGGCTGATGACAATGGAGCCGACGACGGCGGGGACGAAGCCGTCGACGTAGAAGCCGTAGCCGAAGTGCTGCGCCGCCAGCGAGGTGAGCCAGAGCATGGCGGCGTTGATGACGAACAGGAACAGCCCCAGCGTGAGCACGATCAGCCCGCACGCCAGCCCCTTGACGATAGGGCGCGCGACGGCATTGGCGATGCCCAGGATCAGCGCCACCACGAAGTACGTCTGGAGCCCGCCGGTCACGCGGATCCCCGGTACGAAGTACGCCGCGGCCGCCACTGCCAGTGCGGACGCGATCCAGCGCAGGAGGAGGTTCATCGATTGGTGCCGGTGAAGGATGGCGTGCGGTGCCCAGTACCCCCTAAATGCGGATGTGCCCCCCGCTGGCGCAAGGGGCACATCCGCCGGGGCATCCCAAGGTGGATCAGCCGACCAGCTCGGTGCCCGCGAAGAAGAAGGCGATCTCGGTGGCGGCGGTGTCGTCGGCGTCGGAGCCGTGGACGGCGTTGCGGCCCTTGCTCTCCGCGTAGAGCTTGCGGATGGTGCCGTCGGCGGCCTCGGCGGGGTCGGTGGAGCCGATGGTGTCGCGCCACTTCTGCACCGCGTTCTCCGCATCGAGCGCGAGGACGACGGACGGGCCGCTGCTCATGAACTCCACCAGCTCGCCGTAGAACGGGCGCTCGGCGTGGACCTCGTAGAAGCGCTGCGCCTGCTGCAGGCTGATCTGCACGAGCTTCATCCCCACGATCCGGAACCCGGCCGTCTGGATGTGTGCGACGATGTTCCCGGCGTTGCCGGCCTGCACGGCGTCGGGCTTGATCATGGCGAAGGTACGGGGCATGGCGATATCCGTGAAGGTGAAAGGTCGGTTTGGAAGTGCGTTAGTGCGTAAGTGCGTGAGTGCGTGAGTGCGTGAGCACCGCGTCTCTCATTTTGTCATCCTGAGAGAGCCGCCTCGCCGATCTCCGCCGAGCCCCGAACTCCGGCGGCGATCGAAGGATCTAGCCGGCGAGGCAAGAGGTTGGCGGGTATCTGCGGTCCTCTCGGCACGCGCAGTAGATCCTTCGCTCCGCGCCAAAGGATGGAGCGAGGGCGAGATCGGTGCGGCGCGTCGCTCAGGATGACAGAATGTGGGGACGCGCGCCGTCGTATGCGTGAGTCCGCGCAGGCGGCGCGAAGGCGGGCGTCGCGTGTTCGCGCGGCGGTTTGCCCTGAACCCGGGCGGCGGCGCGGCACGGGGCACGGGCAGCCACGTGGGGCGGCCCCTACGGGTTTCCGGTGCCGTTCGGCCGTGTTCGCCGCGTGGCGAGGGTGGGCGGACACGCAGGTCCGCCCCTACCGAAGGGTGGTGCGCGGAAGAGGGCGGGAGGGCACGCGCGGGTCGCGTCAAGCGGCGGTGGTGGCGCCGAAGACGGAGTGAGGGGCACGGCGGGGTCGCGGCATGTGGGGCCGTGAGCGCGGGGCGGGGAGGGGGCGGGCACGGGCGCGATAAATCGCGCCCCTACGGGAATTGCGTGTTTGGTGTAGATGGCCGCGGGTCCGGCCCGACGCCGCGCAGAAGCCCGCGTCCTCCCCCCTCTCCCAGCAGTTTGGGAGAGGGGGGCCGGGGGGGTGAGGGCCCCGCGAGGAACGAGCGGGGGAGGGGGCCCGCCCGTCACGGATACGCGTACGGCAGCGTGCGGAGATCCTCGACGAGGTCCGCGATCAGCTCGTCCCAGGCGGGCCGCGGGGTGGCGGTGGCCTCGCGGAAGCGGCGGTCGTCGAGGGAGCGGTCGATGCGGAAGGAGTCGTCGGGCAGGATGGTGTGGCCCAGCTCCAGCGCCTCGTTCAGGCGCTGGAGCAGCGTGTGCTTGTCGATGGGCTCGCTCGCCACGTGGTAGATGCCGGAGAGCGGAGAGCCGTCGCGGATCAGGCGGTGGATAGTGCGGGCAAGGACGACGGTGGGGACGCCGCTGTAGATGGCGTGCGTGAAGCCTCGCAACGTGGAGCCGCGCGGCTGCGAAAAGAACCAGCCGAGAAGCCCCAGGTGGCCGGAGATCTCCGGGCCGATGATGGAAGTGCGCAGCGTCAAGTGGCGCCCGTAGTCCACCTCGCCCATCGCCTTGGAGCGGCCGTACAGGTCCTCCGCGTCCGGGCGCTCGTCCTCCGTGTACCCGCCGCGGTCGCCGCGGAACACGCAGTCGGTGGAGACGTGGATCAGGCGCCCGCCCGGGTTGTGGAGCGCCAGGAGGTGCGGAAGGGCGCCGTTCAGGTAGAACGTCTCGTCGACGGCGGAGTGAAGGTCCTTTTGCTTGATGGCGCCCACTGCGTTGACCACCACGTCAGGCCGCAGGGCCTCCAGCAGCTCGCGCACGCGCGTGGAGCCGTACG
>DASVVI010000997.1:0-3117 GCA_036386635.1 Longimicrobium sp. | reverse complement strand
CCGCCGAATTCGGGGCGGACGGAGGCGAGCGCGGCGAAGGCGTCGGCGGCGGTGCCGACGGGGGCGGCTTCGCTGATGCCGGCCAGGAGCACGCCCAGGATCTGCCACGCCGGACGCGCCATCCCCGGCGCCTGGATCGCGGGCCAGAAGCGCTGCACCCGCCGCTGCACGTTGGTGAACGTCCCCTCCATCTCCGCGAACGTCGTCGCGGGGAGGATGAAGTGGGCGTTGCGCGCGGCCGGCGAGGCGAAGTGCCCCACGTACACGTACAGCGACGCGTTCGCGCCGAAGCCCTCCGGCGCGTCGGCCAGCTCGTCGCCCAGCACGAACAGGACACCGCGGTGCGCGGCGGCCTCGTCCAGCCCGCCCGTGCCACCGGTGCCGCCCGCGCGCTTGAAGCCGAAGAGCTCCACCCCGTGCACGTTGGCCGCGCGGTCCGGCCGCAGCGCCAGCGTGGGGAAGCCGGGAAGCACCACCTCCTCGCCCGCCTCGCAGCGGTAGACCCCGTCGCCGCCGCCCACCACGTCCATTACACGGCGCAAGGCGCCGGCGTCCTCGTTGGCCATGAAGGGCGACACCACGGCCCGCGCGTCGCGCACCGGCACGTCGCGCAGGGCGCCGGCGAGGCGGGTCAGCGCGTCCGCCCACGACACGCCCACCAGGCGGTCGCCGTCGCGGACGAGCGGCGCCTCGATGCGGCCCCCGCGGTTGATCCACTCGTAGTTCAGCCGCCCGTAGTCGCACATCCAGTGCGCGTTGACCTCGGGGTTGGGGCGCGGCTTGATCCGCATGACGGCGTTGTCGCGCGTCTCCAGGCGGACGTTGCACCCCTGCGTGCAGTTGGGGCAGATGGAGGGCGCGCGGTCCAGGTCCCAGGCGCGCGCCTTGTGCAGGAAGTCCTTGGAGACCAGCGCGCCCACCGGGCACAGGTCCACGATGTTGTCCGCCCAGATGTTGCCCTCGAGACCCTCGTCGAAAAAGGTGTCGATGACGTTCTTGTGCCCGCGCTGCACGACTGCGAGCCGCTCGTCCTGCGCGACCTCGCGCATGAAGCGCACGCAGCGGGTGCACATCACGCAGCGGTCCGCGTTGAAGAGCACGTCGCCGCCGAAGTCGTCGCGCCCCTGCACGCGCTTGGGCTCCTTGAGGCGGCCCATGGCGCGCCCCTCGGCCGCGGTGTAGTCCTGCAGCTTGCACTCGCCGCTCTGGTCGCACACCGGGCAGTCCAGCGGGTGGTTGACCAGGTAGAACTCAAGCACGCCCTTGCGGGCCTCCAGCGCCTTCTCACTCTGGGTGTGGATGACGTTGCCGTCGGCCACCGTCGCGGTGCAGCTGGGCTGCAGCTTGGGCGCCTTCTCCACCTCCACCAGGCACATGCGGCACTGGGCCGGGGCGCTGAGCCCCGGGTGGTAGCAGTAGTGCGGAACGTCGATCCCCGCGCGTGCGGCGGCGTCGATGATGCGGGTTCCCTTGGGAACCTCGAGCTCCATTCCGTCGATGGTGCAGCGCACCGTCTCCGGGTTCGCCTTCGGCGTGGCGTCAGCCATGGCCGCGTCTTCCTTTCCTCAGAGGGCGATGGCCGAGGCGACCGGCACCCCGGCGCCCGCGTGCATCATCTCCAGGTAGTCGCCCCGGAACTTCTCGATCGACGACACGATGGGCGCCGCCGCGGCGTCCGAGAGCACGCAGATCGTCTTCCCGCTCATGTTGTCCGAGATGGAGATCAGCGTGTCCAGGTCTTCCTGCGTGCCGCGCCCGTTCTCGATGCGGCGGAGGATCTTGGCGGCCCACGCGGTACCCTCGCGGCAGGGCGTGCACTGCCCGCAGCTCTCGTGGGCGTAAAAGTCCACCATCCGCCGCACCTGCTTAACGATGTTGGTGGTGTCGTCCATGATGATCACGGACCCGCACCCCAGCATCGTCCCCGCGGCGGCCATCGCCTCGTAGTCCATCCCGATGTCCAGCTCGTCCGCCGTGAGCATGGGGACGGAGGAGCCGCCGGGGATCACCGACTTGATGGGCCGCCCGCTCGCCGTGCCGCCGCACACGTCGTAGATGAACTCGCGGAAGTTGAAGCCCAGCGGCACCTCGTAGTTGCCGGGGCGCTTCACGTGACCGCTCACGCAGAACAGTTTGGTGCCCGTGCTCTTCTCGGTTCCCCACTGCTTGTACCATTCGGCGCCGTTCTGCACGATGTGCGCGGCGGCGATCAGCGTCTCCACGTTGTTGATGGCGCTCGGCTTTCCGAACGCCCCCGAGATCGCGGGGAAGGGCGGCTTGATGCGCGGCTCGCCGCGGCGCCCCTCCAGCGAGTTCATCAGCCCCGTCTCTTCGCCGCAGATGTACGCGCCGGCGCCGATGTGCAGGGTGATGTCCAGGTCGATCCCGCTCCCCATCACGTTCTTGCCGGCGTACCCGGCCGCGTACGCCTCCTCGATGGCGCGCGCCAGGATCTGCGCGGGCTCAAAGAACTCGCCCCGGATGTAGATGTACGCGTGCTCCGCGCGGATGGCGTAGGCGCCGATCAGGCACCCTTCCACGAGCGCGTGCGGCGTCCAGCGGATTAGCTCGCGGTCCTTGAAGGTGCCGGGCTCGCTCTCGTCCGCGTTGCAGAGGAGGTAGTGGGGCTTGTCCGACTTCTGCGGCATGAAGCTCCACTTCACGCCCGTCGGGAACCCCGCGCCGCCGCGCCCGCGCAGCCCGCTTGCCTTGACCTCGTTGACGATCTCGGCCGGCGTCATCCCCAGCGCCTTGCGGAGCGGAGCGTAGCCGCCGCGGGCCTCCCACCCCTTCAGCGTCCGCGCTTCCGGATCGCCGAAGTACTTGGAGAGGACGAGCACCTCACTGGGGTGCCGGTATGGATATGCCATGGTTTCAGCTCGTTGGCTGATTCAGGTGCGTAGTGCCTAGTGCTCAGTGCCTAGTGCGTAGTGTGCTTCCCGTCAGCTCTTCATGACCAGGGGGAACCGTTCCGGGTGAAGGATCGACTCCAGCGTCAGGTCCACGTCCAGCGCCGGCCAGTAGAAGTGCTCCGGCCCCAGCCTCTCCACCCCGCAGATCGCCGCTACCGATGCATCGCGGAACCACGGGAAGTCCGTGAACGGCAGAAAGAGCTCG
>DASVVI010000996.1:0-3954 GCA_036386635.1 Longimicrobium sp. | reverse complement strand
ATCCCCCGGCGCGCCGGCCGCCGGCACCCTCACGAGATCCCGTCGCAGGGGCTGAGGAACAGGTTCGGGATCCACTGCCCCAGGATGTGCAGCGCGAAGAGCGCGTTCAGGGCGATCCCGCAGAGGGCCATGAAGCCGCTGCGCCCGGCCGGCCCGCCCACCGACGTTTCCAGGCTCCCACCCGTGCGCTTCCAGCTTCGCCACGAGATCCAGGTGCCGCTCAGCGCCAGCGCCACCATCGCGAAGGAGGCGAGGTGGTTGATCCACTCCGCGCGGTGCCAGCAGGCGTAGGGGACCACCGCGTAGTTCACCACGAGCTGCAGCTTCCACGCGACGATGCCGATCAGCACGCCGTACCACAGCCGCCCCCGGCCCTCCGGGTGCAGGAAGCGCTCTTCGACGGGCGAGTCCGTCATCCCGAGATCCTGGGCGACCAGTAGATGGTGAGGTAGAGCGGGATCCAGATGACCACCACGAAGTGCCAGTACAGCCCGTTCACCTTGATCCCCTGCATCCGCGACTGCGTCCAGTGGCCCTTGCGGGCGAGCGCGATCACCACGGCCGTCTTCAGCACGACGGAAAAGACGTGCGCCGAGTGGAAGACCACCATCGTCCACACGATGGAGCCGTACGCGTGGCTGTCCCAGAAGTACTCCACCTGGCTGTACTCGATCACCTTCATCACCAGAAAGATCACGCCCAGCGTCAACGACACCGCCATCCCGATGGTCAGCCCGCGCACGCTGTTGCGCTCGGTGATGGAGGTGTCCGCGTAGTGCACGGCGAAGCTGCTCCCGATCAGGATGGCCGTGTTGATGGTGGGAAGCGTCAGCTTGGGGAGCGGGTCCCCGGCCGGCGGCCAGTGCGGGTTGAGGAACTTGAGGTAGAAGTAGGTAGCGATCAGCGCGGTGAAGACCACCACCTCGATCAGGATCAGCCCCGCAATCCCCCACCAGAGCCCCCCGCGCGGGCCCTGCACCAGCGCGGGATACTCGGACACGTCCAGCACCACGCGCTCGCTCATGGCCGTGCCTCCTCGCGCTCGCGCTCCTGGTCGGCCAGCCGGTGCTCGCGGCCTCCCTCCTCCTCAGTGCGATGGGCCATGTGGTGCGGGCGGTTCCAGGCGCTGATGGCGATGAAGAAGAGCAGCCCGCCGATCGGCACCCAGTGCAGCCCGAAGAGCACGCCCACCACCGGCACCGACGCCGCCAGCGCGGCGAAGAAGGGCACCAGCGTGGGCCCCGGCAGGATGGCGCGGTGGTCCGGCCGCGCGTCCAGGATGCTGGTGGAGAGCGCCTCCCGCTGGTCGTCGCGCAGGCCCACGACGAGCGGCTGCTCGTTCCAGTCCGGGTCCCACAGCGGGGCGCGGCTGCGCACGGTGGGGATGAAGCGGAAGTTGTAGCGCGGCGGCGGCGACGAGGTGGCCCACTCCAGCGACTCCGCGCGCCAC
Source organism: Longimicrobium sp. (assembly GCA_036386635.1). Lineage (GTDB taxonomy): Bacteria > Gemmatimonadota > Gemmatimonadetes > Longimicrobiales > Longimicrobiaceae > Longimicrobium. The sequence continues at coordinate 2,504 of DASVVI010000996.1, read as the reverse complement.
GGATCGTTCCCCGCCGGCGATCCGCGCCGCGCGGAGACCAGCAGGTTCACCACCGTCACCCCCACGCCCGTCGCGATCGTGAAGGCACCGACGGTGGAGAGGAGGTTGAGTTGCGTCCACCCCATCTCCGGGAGGTAGGTGTAGACGCGGCGCGGCATCCCCATGAAGCCCAGGTGGTGCTGCGGCCAGAACGCCGCGTGCACGCCCAGGAACATCATCCAGAAGCTCACCTTGCCAAGCGGCTCGCTCATCATCCGCCCCGTCACCTTGGGGAACCAGTAGTAGATCCCGGCGAAGAGCGGAAAGACGACGCCGCCCAGCAGCACGTAGTGGAAGTGCGCCACCACGAAGTACGTGTCGTGCACCTGCAGGTCGAACGGGACCGCTCCCAGCTGCACCCCCGTGATCCCGCCGATCAGAAAGATCATCAGGAAGCCGAGGACGTAGTGCAGCGCCACGGTGAAGCGCGGACGGCTCCCCCACAGCGTGGCCGTCCAGCAGAAGAACTGGATGGCGGTGGGGATGGTGACCAGCATGCTGGCCGCGGTGAACATGCTCGTCCCCAGCCGCGGAAGGCCGGTGGCGTACATGTGGTGCACCCACAGCCCGAAGCTCAGCACCCCCGTCGCCACCAGCGAGAGCACCACGGCCGTGTAGCCGAAGACGGGGCGGCGGCACATGGTGGCGATCACCATCGACACCATCCCCAGCCCCGGCACGAACATGATGTAGACCTCGGGGTGCCCGAAGTACCAGAACATGTGCTGCCAGAGGAGCGGGTCGCCCATCCCCGCAGGGTCGAAGAAGTGGGCGCCCACCATTCGGTCCATCCCCAGAAAGATGGTGGTGGTCATGAGCGTCGGCATGGCGAAGACGATCATGAATCCCATCACCAGGATCGACCACACGAACACCGGCATACGGTTGAGCGACATCCCCGGCGCGCGCTGCTTGAGGATGGTGACGACGAGCCCCACCGCCCCCACCAGCGCCGCCACCTCCAGCAACACGACCACCACCACCCACACGTCGATGCCGATGCTCAGCTCGTGCTCGCGGCGGGAGAGGGGCGGATAGTTGAACCACCCGCTGTTGGGCGCTACTCCCAGGATGAACGCCGTGTACAGCGTGATGGCGCCGATCAGGTAGATCCAGTACCCGAACGCGTTGAGCCGCGGCAGCGCCATGTCGCGCGTGCCGATCATCAGCGGCACCAGGTAGATCCCCACGCCGATCATGATGGGCACGGCGAAGAGGAACATCATGGTGGCGCCGTGCATCGTGAACACCTGGCGGTAGATCTCGGGCCCCAGCGCGTCGTTCTCCGGCACGGCGAGCTGCGTGCGGATGGCGAGCGCCTCCAGGCCGGCCAGCAGGAACAGCGAGAACCCGGTGGCGATGTAGCGCCGCCCGATGCGCCGGTGGTTCACCTCGCTCAGCCAGCCGACCAGGCCCGGCCGCGAGCTCCACACCTCGTCGAGCTGCGCGGTGTCGTCGGCCAGCTTGCCGGTGCCGAGGGCGGGATCGAGTGTGGACAATGCGGGCTCCGCGTTACTTGAGGCTGTGGAGGTAGCTGACGACGGCGCGCAGCTCCTCGCCCTTGAGCGGCACGGGGGGCATCCGGTTGCCGGGCTTGATGGCCTGCGGGTCCGCGATCCACCCGCCCAGGTGCCCCTTCGTGTTGGGAAGCGTCCCCGCCGCCACCGTGCGCCGGCTGCCGAAGTGCGACAGGTCGGGCGCCACCGTGCCCTTCGCCAGCGTGCCGCGGATGGAGTGGCAGGTGCCGCAGCCGTTGGTCATGAACACCTCCTCCCCGCGCACCGCCTCTGGGTCCGAGGGCGGGGCGTGCGGGCGGAGCTGCGACTCCCACCAGGCATCGAACTCCTTTGGTGGATGCGCGACGACGAGCATGGCCATCTTGGCGTGCTGCACTCCGCAGAACTCGGCGCACTGCCCGCGATAGGTGCCGGGATCGTCCACCTGCACCACCAGGTCGTTGGTGCGTCCGGGGATCAGGTCCTGCTTCCCATTCAGGTTCGGCATCCAGAAGGAGTGGATGACGTCGCGCGACTTCAGCAGCAGCCGCACCGGCCTGCCGGCGGGGACGTGGATCTCATTGGCGGTGATGAACTCGCGGTGCGGGTGCTCGGGGTCCAGGTAGCGGAGCCGCCACCAGAACTGCTCGCCCACCACCTCGATGGTCAGCGGATTCTCGCCCGGCCCGCGCCCCAGCCTCGAGATCATGCGGTCCGTGTACGCGCTGAACACCAGCAGCGTGAGCAGGATGACGGTGGGGATCACCACGCCGCCCCAGATCACCAGCCGGTTGCCGTGCTTCTCCGGCAGCTCGGTGTCCTCGTTGCGCAGGTGGCGGCGGTGGGCGCGGAAGAGGCCCCAGAACAGGACCACGGCGAACGCCACGAATACCGCCACCGCGAGCGCGAAGCTGAACCAGAACCAGGACGCGATGCGCCCCGCCTGCGGTCCCGCGGGGGCGAGCACGT
>DASVVI010000995.1:0-1595 GCA_036386635.1 Longimicrobium sp. | reverse complement strand
CGCGCACGTCACCGGTGCGCGCGTCCATGAGCACGGCGCTCCCCTGCAGGTACGGCGTCTCGGCGCCCACCGTAGCGTCCTTGCGCCGCGGACCCTCGAAGCGTCCGAACACGCCGCCCTCCACGCGCCGGATCTGGGCCTCGAGCTGCCTCTCGGCGGCGGCCTGAGCGCGCGGGTCCAAGCCAGTGCGGATGCGCAGCGCCCCCGCGTAGAGCTGCTCCCCCATGCGCTCTTCCAGCACGCGCCGCACCATCTCCACGAAGTACGGAGCCCTCCGCCGCTGCTGCTCCGTTTCCAGGCGCGCCAGCTTGATCCCCGCCGCGCGCGAAACGTCGCGTTCCACGGGCGTGATCCGCCCCTGCTGCGCCATCAGCCCCAGGATCAGGTTGCGCCGCGCGATGGAGCGGTCCGGGTTGCGCCGCGGGTTGTAGTTCGTCGGCGCCTTTGGAAGCCCGGCCAGCAGCGCCGCTTCCGGCAGCGTCAGATCCGCCGCGTGCTTCCCGAAATAGATCCGCGCCGCCGACTCGATCCCGTAGACCCCCTCGCCGAAGTAGATCTGGTTGAGGTACGTCTGGAGGATCTGGTCCTTGTCGTACTTGTTCTCGATCTCCGTGGCGACGCGGATCTCCAGCAGCTTGCGCTTGATGGTGCGCTCGGAGGCCGGTAGCCGGTCCGGGAAGACGTTTCGCGCCACCTGCATGGTGATGGTGCTCGCGCCCTGGCTGCGCCCGCCCGGCATCAGGTTGCGCGCGGTCGTCCCCAGGAAGCGCCGCCAGTCCACCCCGTGGTGTGAATAGTAGCGCTGGTCCTCCACCGCCACGAACGCCTGGGGCACGTACTTCGGAAGCCGCGTGATCCTGACCACTTCCCAGCGCACGGGGGTGAGCCGCGCCAGGATACCGCCGTCCGCGTCGTAGACGGTGGCCGCGCCGCCGGGCTGCAGCGACGCCACGCGCGCCACGTCAGGGCACCCCATGAACCCGCATCGCTCCCACATGAACGCGGGGATGAAGCCGATCAGCGCGAACGCCCCGAGCACCCACCGCCGCCGCTTCCGATCGCGCAGCGATGCGCCGAGCACTCCCACGGTCGCGTCCACGACGTGCAGAAAGAACTCCGCGTCGCGCCGCAGCGTGTCGCGCAGCCAGCCGCGCGGGTTCTTTGCGGCGTACTTCGCCGTCGCGACGAACTCCTCCCAGCGCTGGCGCACGCGCGGAAAGTAGCCGCCTCGGTAAATGTTTCGGACGCGGGGCTGGTCTTGGGGATCGGTCATGTATGGCGGTCGGGGACGCATCCGCGGGGGCGGCGCGCCGTGCTCGGTTGCTCGCGGGGGGTGGACTGCACAAAAGGGGCCCGGGAAGGGGCGGAGCGGCGGAGGGGATTCGGGGACGGCCAGCCGGCATCGGCGCGGCGGATGGCACGGGCAGCCACGCGGGGCGGCCCCTACGGGTTTTCGGGTCGTGAGGCGGGGATTGGCGCAACGCGGGGGAGGGCAGACACGCAGGTCTGCCCCTACGATGTCCGTGCACCGCTCGCGGATGCCCGCGATCTCCCCCCCTCCCCCGCGGTTTGGGGGAGGGGGGGCCGGGGGGGGC
>DASVVI010000994.1:0-1728 GCA_036386635.1 Longimicrobium sp. | reverse complement strand
CTGGACGTGCCGGTGTCGGTGGATACGCGCAAGGCCGAGGTCGCCCGCGCCGCGCTTGACGCGGGGGCCGAGGTGGTCAACGACGTGTCCGCGCTCGGGGACCCCGGGATGGCGGACGTGGTCGCGCTGACGGGCGTGGGGCTGGTGCTGATGCACATGCGCGGCACCCCCGCCACCATGCAGTCGCACGCCTGCTACGCCGACGTCGCGGCCGAGGTGGCGGCGGAGCTGTCGCCATCGCTGGCCCGTGCGCGCGCGGCGGGGATCGAGGAGGGGCGCATCGTGCTGGACCCGGGGATCGGGTTCGCCAAGACGGCGGAGCAGAACGTAGAGCTGATCGCACGGCTGGGAGTGCTGGCGCGGCTGGGCTATCCGCTGCTGCTGGGGGCGTCGCGAAAGGCGTTCATCGGCGGGCTGCTGGGCGGCATCCCCGCGCACGAGCGCGATGCGGGGACGGCGGGCGCGTGCGTGGCCGGGCTGGCGCGCGGTGCCCGCATCTTCCGCGTGCACGACGTGCGCACCGCCCGCCACGCGCTGGACGTGGCGTGGAGCATCCTCCGCATCCCCGCGGAGGCGGCATGAACGGGTGGACGGGGCGCTTCGGCTTCCTCACCCCCGGGTGGACGGACCTGCTGGAGATCGCCATCGTGGCGGTGCTCTGCTACCGCATCCTGGTCGTGCTCGCCGGCACCCGCGCCATCCAGATGCTCCTGGGACTCTCGTCGCTCGTGGCGCTGTACGGCGTCGCGCGGCTGATCCACCTGCAGCTCATCGAGTACCTGCTGGAGACGTTTTTCCGCTTCGGCGTTATCGCCGCGCTGATCGTCTTCCAACCCGAGCTGCGCAGCGCCCTCGCGCACCTGGGAAAGAACCGCCTCTTCGGCGGCTTCACGCGCCTGGAAGGCAACCAGGTGGCCGAGGAGATCGCCGAGGCCGCCGAGGAGCTGTCGCGCAACAAGACGGGCGCCATCATCGCCGTGGAGCGCGGCGTTGGGCTCGGCGAGTACGTGGAGACCGGGACGCCGCTGCACGCCCGCGTCTCCTCCGCGCTCCTGCAGAACATCTTCACTCCCTACTCCCTCCTCCACGACGGCGCCGCCATCATCAGCGGCGACGAGATCGTGGCCGCGGGCTCCATCCTCCCACTCACGCAGTCCCCCGTGACGGACCGCACCCTCGGCACCCGCCACCGCGCCGCCCTTGGCCTCTCCGAAGAGACCGACGCCCTGGTCGTCGTCGTCTCCGAGGAGACGGGTGTGATCTCCCTCGCGCACCGCGGCCGCCTCGAGCGCGGCTTCACGCCGGACCGCCTGCGGGATCTGCTGCGCGGGGAGGTGCGGGCGGCGGGGTGAGGTGGGCCCTCACCCCCGCTCGTTCCTCGCTGCCCCCTCTCCCGATAACAGGAGAGGGCTGCGCCCTCGCCGTTATCGAGAGAGGGGGCTGGACCTGCGCGCGCGCCAATGCCTTGTAGGGGCGCGATTTATCGCGCCCGTGCCCGCCCCCGCTCCGCCGCCCGCTTGCCTCCCCCGAAACCCGGTAGGGGCAGACCTGCGTGTCTGCCCACCCTCGCCCCGGCCCCAATCCTCGCCCCCTCACACCGAACCCTCGTAGGGGCCGCCCCACGTGGCTGCCCGTGCCCTCCCCCGCCCCACCGCCCGCCTCCCGCACCACCTACCGCCGCAACGAAAAAGGGAGAAGCCCACCGGCCTCTCCCCCGAGTCCGCGCAG
>DASVVI010000993.1:0-10711 GCA_036386635.1 Longimicrobium sp. | reverse complement strand
TCGATGCGCCCGAAGGCGTGCACCGCCACGCGCGCCAGCTCGCGCATCGCCCGCTCGTCGCCCACGTCGCCGGCCAGCCACTCGGCCTCCGTGCCCGTGGCGCGCAGCTCGTCCGCGATCTGGGCGAGCGCCTCCGCGTTGCGCGAGCTGATCACCACCCGCGCCCCGCGCCGCGCCGCCTCGCGCGCCGTCGCCAGCCCGATCCCGCTGTCCGCCCCCGTGATGACGATCACCTGATCGCCCACCGCTCTCAGCCGCATCTTCATCGTTCCCTCCAGTCCCATGGGTGCCCTGCGTAGGGCGCGCGGCCTTCGCAAGCGGCGGGCCGTGCTGGGCTCCGCATCACCTCTCCCGTGCGATTCCGTTGACAACGTCTCGCGCCGCGGAGCAATATGCGTCGCCCGCCGCATCGCGCGTCCCATCCCGGAGAGCCTCGCCCATGCAATTCAGCATCGCATCCGTCGACGTGGATTGGCCGGTCGTCGCTCTATCTCTCGTCCTGCTCGTCGTTTACGTGCTGATCGCGGTGGTGGCGGGACGCCGTTTCGGCATCCCGGGGCTCTGGGCGGCCTGGATCGTGGTTGTCGTGGCCACGAGCTTGTTCCCCCTGGTGATCCACGGCGGAGAGTTCTCGCACCTCGACCCGGTGGTCATGGTCCTCCACACCGCCGTCGTTGCTGTGCCGATGGCGATCAGCGCGTGGGTGATCGCGTCCACCCTCCGCCGGCCGCGCCCGGTCGGTGTCCCCGTCCAGCTCGCGCTCGGCACGGTCTCCTTCGTGCTTTCGTTCGTGGTGGTCGCGGCGGCGGTTTTCGTCGTGCTGTTCACGCACTGAGCCGCCTACACCGGCATCATGACTGGAAAGCAGGTCGCGCTGCTGCGCGGCATCAACGTCGGCAAGGCGAAGCGCATCGCGATGGCGGATCTGCGCGCGCTGGTCGCGGAGCTCGGCTTCACGGACGTGAAGACGCTCCTCAACAGCGGCAACGTCGTCTACACGGCCACGGACACCGCGCCGGAGGACGCCGCGGCGCGCATCGAAGAGGCGATCGTCGCGAAGACGGGCATCTCGTCGCGCGTCACGGTCATCACCGCGGCGGAGGTGGCGGAGGCGGTCGATGGGAATCCGTTCGGCGAGGTGGACAACCCGTCGCGCTTTCTGGTCACCGTGCTGCGCGACCCCGCGGACCGCGCCCTCCTCGAGCCGCTGGCGAAGGAGGACTGGGGCACGGACGCGCTCGCCCTCGGCCGGCGCGTGGCGTACATGTGGTGCAGGGACGGCGTCCTGGAAAGCCGCCTCCCCGACGCCCTCAACCGCCTGCTCGGCGACCGCGGGACGGCGCGCAACTGGGCCACGATGCTGAAGCTGCGCGCCCTCGCCGAAGAGCCCGTGTAGCATCGGGCGCCCGAAAAACATGCTTGCTGCCCGCGAGCGCGCACGCCTATACTCCCCGTCTGCACCACCCGCATCCCACCCCGCAGAAAAACGAGGAAAGCCATGACCGAGATCCAGTTCTCCGACAACCACCAGGATCTCTCGACGGACACCGGGTTCCAGTTCGAGTTCTACTGCGAAGGGTGCCACGACGCATGGCGCTCCCCCTTCGACCGCTACGCCACCGGCACGGCCGACAGCGTGCTCGGGATGGCGGAGAGCGTCTTCGGCGGGATCTTTGGATCGGCGCGCAACGCGCTCAGCCACGTGCGCAGCGCCGGGTGGCAGAAGGCGCGCGACGAGGCGTTCCGCACCGCCGTGGAGGAGGCGCGCACGCACTTCCACCGCTGCCCGCGCTGCGCCAACCACTACTGCGACAACTGCTGGAACCCGGACGAGGGCACCTGCACCACCTGCGTGCCGCGCCTTGACGCGGAGCTCGCCGTCATCCAGCGCGAGGCCAAGATCGAGCGCGCCCGTGAGGCCGCATACGAGCGGGCCACCGTCAGCGAAGAGGACCTGCAGGAGCGCGTGGTGAGCTGCCCCGAGTGCAGCGCGCCGGTGGGCCGCGCGAAGTTCTGCCCCGAGTGCGGCACCCCCGTCGCCCTCAAGCGCAACTGCGGCACGTGCGACGCGGAGATCCCCGCCTCCGCCAAGTTCTGCCCCGAGTGCGGCTCCAAGTCCTGACCCCGCACTTTCCGCCCCTCTCGCCACGCCCAACGATGCGCATCCCGATTCCGCTCGTCCTCCTCCTGCTCGCGGGCTGCGCGTCCGCGGCGCCGGGCGCGCGGACGGGGGACGAGCCAGCGCGGATCCTGGCGCGGGCGATCGAGCACGCGGGGGGCGCGGAGGCGCTGGAGCGGGCGCGCGGGCTCGTCTGGGATGCGGACGCCACGGTACACGCGGGAGGCCGCACCGTACCCATCAGCGGCCGCTGGGCCATCCAGCCGCCGGATAGTGCAGTCGTGTCCACCTACGCGGTGGAGCGCGGGCCTTCGACGATGCGCCACCTCGTGCTCGCGGCGCCACGCGGATGGCTCGTGAACGCGAACGGCTTTGCCCCGATGCCGCCGCTGATGCTGGCGAGCGAGAAAGAGGAGTTCTACTTCTACTCCGCGATGCGCCTCGTCACGCTGCGCGCGCCGGGCGTGACGCTCACCGCCCTGCCGCCGGATTCCACCGGGCACCGCGGCATCCTCGCGCGAAACCCGGGGCGGCCAGACGTGGAGCTGTACGTGGATGCCACCGGCCGGCTCTCACGCGTCCGCGCGCGCATCCACGACGCCACCACCGGCAATCCCGTGGTGCAGGAGGCGTGGCTGAGCGGTGAGATCGAGAACAGTGGAGTGCGCTGGCCGCGCATCATGCGCCTCACGCAGGACGGCGCGCCCTTTTTCGACCTCACGCTGAAAACCTTTCGCGTGCTCCCGGCGATCCAGGACACGCTCCTCGCGGGACCGCGCTAGGCGAGCTCCGCACATCGCTCACGCTCCCGCGCTCCACGAGCGGCCGTCCAGCCGCGGAAAGTCGACGCGGTAGCTTCCCGGCTCCAGGCCTTCCAATCGGGCGTGGCCGTTGGCGTCGAGTGCGCCTTCGATGCTGCGCCCGTCCCGCGTCGTGACCACGAACGTCTCGCCGGGCACCGGCAGCCCGTCGTCGTCCACCAGCTCGATCTCCGTCCACACCGTCGCCGCCTCGGCCGGAGCGGGGCTGGTGGAGACAAAGGGAGCGGCGGATTGCCGCGCGGCGCTCATGGCTGCGGCCTGCGACATGCCCGCTCCGCCGCCGCCCGAGTCACCGATCAGCACCGTGGGGGCGCCCGCCGTGATGACGCCGCCGTGCATCGTCGCGTCCCCCATCCGCGCCGCGGGCCTCCCGCCGATGAACACCGTCGCCGAGCCGCGCACGATGGTGTCCGGCGGCCCGGCGCAGGTGCACATCGTCCCCACGACGGCCGCGGGCATGCCGGCCAGAAACACCGTGGGCACACCGGCGGGGAGGATGGGTCCGCCCACGTGCGGCTTGGGGCCGTCGCACATCGGGCACGCGTGCATGTCGCCGACTCGGGCAGCGGGGAGCATCGGCAGTCGCGGTGGAGGAGGAACCGACGCGGGACTTGACGCGCCGAGGAAGTCCTTCTTCATTGTAACGCCGTTTTGAGTTCCCCAAAAGGGGTATCGCACTTCCCTGAAACCGCACAGCCCTCCGATGCCCCTCCACACCCTCGCGCAGGGTGAATGCGCGCTCAGCGTCGCCACGCAGCGCGGCACCCCGTGGGCCGCCCTCTGGGAGCACCCGAAGAACGCGGAGTTGCGCGCGCGCCGCCCCGATCCCGCCGTGCTCCAGCCGGGCGATGTCCTGTTTGTCCCCGAGCCGGAGCCCGCGCCGCGCCCCTGCGCCGTGCAGACCCGCAACCGCTACACGGTCAGGGGCCGCACCACCCTCTTCCGCCTCCGCCTCGTGCGCGAGGGCGACGCACCGCGCGCCGCGCAGCCGTACCAGCTCTGCGTGGACGGCTTCTGGCACACCGGCAGCACGGACGGCGACGGCTGGCTGGAGGCGCGCATCCCCTGCGATGCGCAACGGGGCGAGCTGGTGCTCCCCGCCCACGACGGCCAGCCGGTCGCCGAGGCCGAGGAGCGCTTCGAGCTCGCGTTCGGCCACCTCGACCCCGCCGACGAGATCAGCGGCGCGCAGGGCCGCCTCCGCAACCTGGGCTTCGCCGCCTGCGAGGTGGACGGCGTTCCCGGCCCGGAAACGGAGGAAGCGCTTCGCCTCTTCCAGTCCGCCGCCGGCCTCGAGGAAACGGGCCGCCTCGACACCCCCACCGCCGACGCCCTCCGCGCCCGCCACGGAAGCTGACGTGCCCACCTCCGCGATCCGGGGTATCTACATCTGGGCGGCGTGCGCGGCAATCGTCGCGCTCTCGTCCGCGTGTACTGATTCTCCGCGGAGCTGACATGCGCCGTCTCCGTCTTACGAAGATCAGGAAAGCGCTGACGTGGTGCGCCCTGGGGCTCGCTGCGGCGTCCGTGCCGGTTGCCGCGCATTCGACAGCCGCGGCCCAGTCCGTCCATGGTGTGGCGCAAACCGGCGCGCAGACGAACGCGTGTGACGATACCGCGACGATTCGCCGGCGTGCCGGTGAGAGCGTCGATGCGTTCCTGATGCGGGTGCGGCCGATGGGAATGGAGTTGTCGCACCGGGCGCTGGAGGGGGAGTTCGGATTCACGCCGCGCGACATCCTCGCGCTGTTCGGCACCCGGGCCGAGGGGCTGCAGGATGGCTGGGTTCTAACGCCAGCCGCCGGTTGTCCAGGTCAGTACCGCCGCCACGTCCTTCCGCTCGATGAAGTCCCGTTGTGGGAAGTCGCCGCGCCCGCGTACGAGGTGCGGGCGGCGCTCGGCGCCAACGCGGACCGTGACGCCGCTCGCGAGCTCGTGCTGATCCTTCGCGCGGAGGGCCGGGGCCCGGCCGATGATCGTGGGGATCGCGACTGGAACGTGGAGAACAACGTCGCCGTTTTCGATTGGAACGGCACGCGCTTCGTGCACCTGGACTCCGTCGCGGAGAAGGTGTACGGCCTGCGCACGGCGGCGGCGGTTCGCGCGAGGTTGCGAGCTCTTGGCTACTGACCCTCCAACCCTCACCTACCCGTGTCCGTCATAGCCGAGCGCACGCCCGCCGCGACAGACCCGCGCATCCTGGACAACAACTTCCCCGATTCCGACACGGGCCTCCAGCCACCGCGGCGGCGGACGGTGCTCACGGCTCCGGGCGCGAATCCCGTTGCGCGCAGCGGCGGCAACACCTTGCAGACCGCGTGGCCGGCGCTCCAGATCGCGAATCTCGATCGCCAGGATCCTCCCGGCTACCGCGCCGGCGGGATGCCGCGCGCTCCGGCGTTCAACCAAAACGTGCTGGCGATCACCGGCACCCCGGCCATGCCGCCGATCGCCGTTCGCTGCACGTTGCGCGGCTTCTCTCCGCGGCAGACGCCGATCCACGGGCGCCTGCAGTGCCGGCACGTGCTGGCGCGCCACATCAACACCGGGAACTCGCGCTACTCGGGACGCTCGGAGATCCACCAGCTCGAATGGCAGGGGCGGAGCACCGCGGCGGACTTCACCCTGTTCGCCGGCACTCGCGATCCCACGGTGAGCTACGATTACAACAGTCCCGCGAACCTGATGGGCGGCCACGCGCTGCTCACCGTGGCGGCGCGTCCACCCGGTTCCAGTGCGTGGCTGCTGGATTACGTCCACCTGCGGATCGGCGGCTCCAATCCCCAGCAGAGGGACGTGGTGGATCATCTGGATCGTGTTCTCGCCGGCCGCAACGAGAACATACTGACCATGGTGCGGGCCGTATTCGCACACGAATCCGACTACACCCAGTTCAGAACACACGCGCAGACAGGGACGAGTTACAGGGGAGTGCGATTCGACTGGCCCGACGACCCGCCCAACTTTCCACTCGCCACGTTCGACTTCGGGGTTGGCATCTCGCAGTACACCAGGCTCCCGAACCGGCCGATTGTGCGCGAGGTGGCGTGGGATTGGCGCGAGAACATACGCAACGGGCTGAACCTCTTTCTGACCAGCAACCTGCGTGGCGAGTACAGCGCGGGAATGACGTGGCGTGAATGGGCGCGCCACGCATGGGCCAGGTACAACGGCGGCGGCGCCGACGCACGGGTATACGCGGCTCGCCTCGCGGCTTCACCCATCGGGCAGGAGGTGAGCAACTCTCCCGTACCGTCCAGAATCGACTTGATGCGCGAGACCGCTCACATCCCCGGCCCGGCGGCGCTCGCGGCGCCCCCCGCATGGCCGCCGCAGCCGGCGCCGGCGCGATGACGCAAGCCGTGGTCGAGGCCGCGCAGTTCCGGCGCTACGCGGACGCGGGGGAGCTGTACGCGATCATCGACGCGTGCGACCGGGCGGACGTGCCGCCGAGGGCGTGGGAGCGGGGAGCGCGCGCGGCTTCGCTGTTCGCGGGTACGGAGGACGCCGCGCTGTGGGCCATCGCTCCGTACCTGTTCGAAGCGGACGCGGAGCTGCTGGAGTGGATCGCCGAGACGCGGGCTGCGGATGCGTGGGGCGTGTTCGTGGTGGCAGATTGCGGGCTGGAGGCGCTGGCCAGCCATCTCCGCGAGCTGCTTCTGGTGCGGTCACCGAATGGCGAGCGCATGCGCTTCCGCTTCTACGATCCGCGCGTACTCCCCGGCCAACTCGAAAGCTGCGACGCGGATGCACTGCGCGGTTTCTTCGGCCCGGCGCGCGCGTTCGGCGTGGCGACGGATGATGGGGCGCGGCTCCTTTACAGCGCGGCGCGGAAGATCAGGGTGGTGGCCGAGTCATCTCCGTGATCCTGGCGGCGCGGGTAAGGTAGAGCAGCAGTCCGATGTGCCTTGCGGACTGGCCGCGCGTTCGGCTCGCCCGCTATACTCGTCGCGGGTGTTCGTCACGCGACCAGGTGCACAAAAGGCAGAGTGAAGATCGTCCTCCCCGGCGGGTCGGGACAGGTGGGAACGCTGCTCGCGCGCGCCTTCGAGGGCGACGGGCACGAGGTGGTGGTGCTGGGGCGGTCCGCGAGCGCGGGGCCGTGGCGCTCGGTGACGTGGGACGCGAAGACGCTCGGCGCGTGGGCGGCGGAGCTGGACGGAGCGGATGTGGTGATCAACCTCGCGGGCCGCAACGTCAACTGCCGCTACAACGCCGCCAACCGCCGCGAGATCATGGAGTCGCGCGTGGACTCGACGCGCGTGCTGGGCGAGGCCATCGCCGGATGCGCTCGTCCGCCGCGCGTCTGGCTGCAGTCGAGCACGGCCACCATCTACGCCCACCGCTTCGACGCGCCCAACGACGAGGCCACCGGCATCATCGGCGGCGGCGAGCCGGACGCGCCGGACAGCTGGCGCTTCAGCATCGAAGTGGCGCGGGCGTGGGAGCGCGCGTTCGACGAGGCCCCCGTGCCGCACACCCGTAAGGTCGCGCTCCGCTCGGCCGTGGTGTTGAGCCCCGATGCGGGCGGCATCTTCGACGTGCTGCTGGGGCTCGTGCGGCGCGGGCTGGGCGGGCGCTCGGGGGATGGGCGGCAGTACGTGTCGTGGATCCACCACGAGGACTTCACGCGGGCCGTCCGCTGGCTGATCGAGCGGGAGGACTTCACCGGGGCGGTGAACCTGGCCGCGCCGGGCCCGCTCCCCAACGACGACTTCATGCGCGTGCTGCGCGAGGAGTGGGGCACGCGCGTCGGCCTCCCCGCGACGCGCTGGATGCTGGAGATCGGCGCCGTCTTCCTGCGCACTGAGACGGAGCTGATCCTCAAGAGCCGGCGCGTGGTGCCGGGGCGGCTGCTGGAGGCGGGGTTCGAGTTCCGGTTTCCGCGGTGGGAGGAGGCCGCGCGAGATCTGTGTGGGGAGTGGCGGCGGCGGGGGAGTGCGTGAGTGCGTGAGTGCGTGAGTGCGGCGGCGTTGCGCGCGTGTGGCCGTCGGGTGAGGTTGTCACCGGATGCGGCGCGAGGTGCGGAGCGGGGGCGGGCACGGGCAGCCACGTGGGGCGGCCCCTACGAGGGTTCTGTGCGTGGGGGCGTAGATTGGGGCGGGGGAGAGGGTGGGCGGACACGCAGGTCCGCCCCTACCCCATCATCGGTGTGCGCCGCGCAGGTTGAGACGGAGGCGGGTCCCCGCGGCGGGCGCGAATCTAGACGCCGAGTCCGCGCAGGCGGACTTTGTGCTGTTGTTGCAGCGAGTTCACTCGCCACACATGGAGAAGCATGACGCAGCCAGAGGTCGTCGACAACGAGGCGGAGGGGCAGTTCCAGGCGGAGACGCCGGAAGGGGTGGCGGTGCTCACCTACGACCGGCGCGAGGGGAAGCTCTTCCTTCTGCACACCGGAGTGCCGCCGGAGATGGAGGGGCAGGGGATCGGCGGGAGCCTGGTGCGCGCGGCGCTGGAGCAGGCGCGCGAGAAGGGGCACAAGGTGGTGCCGTACTGCTCCTTCGCGCGCGACTACGCCGCGCGCCACCCCGAGTTCGCGGACGTCGTACAGCCGGCCGAGTAACAAGCACCTTCACCCACGCCAGCCCAACCCCATGCCCGAACGGGAAAGCACCTCGGTGGACCACCTGGAGCACGCCCGCGAGCTCGTGTGGGAAGCGCTGCAGGCGATGGAGGAGGCGCAGCGCGTCATGTTCAAGGCCGGCGACTGCTACGTGGGCCAGGTGTGGGGCGACGGCGTGCGCACCGTGATCGAGATGACGGAGCGGATGGCCGACATCGCGGGCGACCTGTCGACTTCGCACATCGAGATCGGCCGGCTGGTGAAGACGGACACCGCGCGCGACCCGCAGCCGCCCCCCTGACGCGCTCCGGCCCGCGTGTTGCTTTATCCCACCGTTGGGGCCGCGCCAGGCGCCCGCGAGCCGCTCCTCCACACAAGAACGTCGAGCCAGAAATGCAGCCAGGGGTGCTCCGGTGGACCGCGGTAGGACTGGGAACGCTCACCACGGTGGGAACGCTGCTCAGCTTCAGCCGCAACCCGCACTGGCTGGTGCGGCTGTGGGACTTTCCACGTGTGCAGATCGCAACGGTCGCCGCGGTTTCCGGGGGCGTGTACGCGGTCTACTTCCACCGCGGGCGCCCGCTGGAGTGGGTGTTCCGTGGGTCGGTGAGCGCGGCGTTCGCGGTGCAGCTCCGCGAGATCTTCCCGTACACGCCGCTGCACCGGGTGCAGGTGCAGCGCAGCAAGCTGGGGCCGCGCCAGCGGCGCAAGGAAGGCGGCTCCACCTTTCGGCTCCTCATCTCCAACGTGCTGATGGAGAACGAGGAGCACGAGCGGCTCCTGCAGGTCATCCGCGACGCGGACCCGGACGTGGTGCTGGCGGTGGAGACGAACGAGCGGTGGGCGCGCGCGCTGCAGCCGCTGGTTGAGGAATATCCGCACGTCGTCCACCAGCCGCAGGAGAACTACTACGGGATGATGCTCTTCTCGCGCCTCCCGCTGGTGGACGCGAAGATCGAGTACATGGTGCAGGACGACATCCCCTCGGTGCACGCGGTGCTGGAGCTGCCGAGCGGCGACTGCGTGACGCTCCACGGCCTCCACCCGCGCCCGCCCGAGCCGCTGCGCGACCAGGACTCCACCCCGCGCGACGCGGAGCTGGTGCTGATGGGCCGCGCCATCCGCGCCGCCGGCGACGTGCCCACCGTAGTGGCGGGCGACCTGAACGACGTCGCATGGTCGCCGGTGAGCGAGCTCTTTCTGCGGTTGAGCGGGCTGCTGGACCCGCGGGTGGGGCGCGGCTTCTTCAACAGCTTCAACGCCAACAACCCCATCTTCCGCTACCCGCTGGACCACGTCTTCCACTCCAACCACTTCCGCCTCTGCGAGCTGCAGCGGCTCCCGCACATCGGCTCCGACCACTTTCCCATGCTGGTGGAGCTGAGCTACGAGCCGGACGCGTCGCGCGAGCAGCCGCGCACCCCGGTGGACGAAGGAGACCTGGAAGAGGCCCAGGACAAGATCGAGCTGGAGGTGGAGGCCGCGCGCACGGGCGATGACCGCCCGCGACGCGAATGAGCGCGCCCGACTTCGGGCAGCGGGCGCGCGGCTACGCCGTCCACGCGTACACGGCTTCGGGCGTCGCGTTCGGCTTCGCCGCGGCCATCGAGCTGATCGGCGACGATCCGTCGCCGGTGCGCTTCTTCCTCCTGAACGTCGCCGCCGTGCTGGTGGACGCCACTGACGGCCCGCTGGCGCGCGCGTGGCAGGTCAAGCGCTGGGCACCCGCCATCGACGGGCGCACCATCGACGACATCGTCGACTACCTCACCTTCACCTTCCTCCCGCTCCTGCTGGTGTGGCGGATGGGGTGGGTGCCGGAGCCGCGCCTCCTGTGGATCGTGCCGGCGCTGATGGCGTCGCTCTTCGGCTTCGCCAACACGGGCGCCAAGGACGAGAACGCCGGCTTCTTCCTGGGCTTCCCGTCGTACTGGAACGTGGTGGCGTTCTACGCGGGGATCGTGCACCACTTCCATGGCCCGTTACCCAACGCCGTCATTCTCCTGGTGCTCGCGCTGCTCACGGTGCTCCCGGTGCGCTTCATCTATCCCAACCTGGCGCCGCGCCCGTGGAAGGTGCCGCTCCTGGCCGGCGCGGCGGTGTGGCTGGGCCTGATGATGTGGATGCTGGCGGAGTACCCGCATCCGCCCGCCTGGGTGCTGCTGTTGTCGCTCGTCTACCCCGCGTTCTACACCGTCCTCTCGCTCC
>DASVVI010000992.1:0-2121 GCA_036386635.1 Longimicrobium sp. | reverse complement strand
CGGCAAGGGGAGCGACGGCGGCGCGCTCCGGCGGATCCCGGTGTATGGGGTCGGCCGGGGGAGGCTGCTCCGGAGATGCGCACCCGAAGGGACTCGAAGAGCACTCGCCGGCGCTCCGTCTGCGTCCGCAGGATCACGCTGGCTTCGAACATGACGCTCTCCTGCGCAGCCTCCCCCGACCTCCCTGCGCAGATCGCAACGGCAACGACTCCGACCTCCGGGAAGCCCTCCCCCGGAACGGGGGAGGGTGGCGGCTCTCAGGCCGCCGGGTGGGGGCCTCCGCGGACGTCAGCTCCGTGATTGTTCGAGCACGAGAAAAGCCCCTCCCCTGCTTGCGGGGGAGGGGTTTGGGGAGGGGGCCCCCGAGGACGCCAGCACCACCCCCGCGTGAGGGATGCGAGCCCGAAGGGGCGAGACCCGGCGGGGCAGTTTCCGCCGGGGCTCGACTCCGTTGGCGAGCGTTGTTTGCTCGCCTACGGAGCCGCAGCCCGACCCCGGCGCAGCCGGGGGCACGCCCGAACCCGGCCGTCAGAAAAGCAGAATCAGGTGAACCAGCCGCCCTCGGGCCCGGTGAGCGCGGACCCCTCGGCGGGCTGCCAGGTGGCGATCTCCTCGATGCGGAGCGCCAGCTCGAAGTCCTTGTCGGTGATGCCGCCCGCGTCGTGCGTGGTCAGCTTCACCGTGAGGCGCGGGTAGCTGAGCAGCAGGTCAGGGTGGTGCCAGGCCGCCTCGCCCAGGTAGCCGATGGCGTTGGCGAGGAGCAGGGTGCGGTGCCAGGCGCCGGTCTCGAACACGCGCACCAGGTGCCCGTCCTCGTGGCGCCAGCTGGGGAGCTGCGCGCCGAGGCGCTCGTTAATCGTTGTTGTCGACAGATTCATCTTGGGCCTTCCCTTTCGTGGATGATCGCTCCGGCAGGAGAAACTTTCGTGATGGCAGATGAAATACAGCCAAGTTCTCATAGCGATCGATTGCTGATCCCTTCTTACGATGTAACACGGCTACAGAGCGGATAGGTACACGTACGTTTGACTCCGTGACACTCTCGAACAGGTCGCGAAGGTCGGCTCGCTTCTGTGTTCGGCCAACAACTATATGCGCCGGATACGAACCGTGATTCAGTTCAAGCCCAGCAGACAGCATCACTTCCTCAATCGCCGCGCGTAGGGATCGAACCTGTGCATCACCAAGCGATACTTCCAAACACAGTGTAGTTGCCTGCTCTGGTGAAGGCAGAGCGGCGAGCCGACTGATCCGTACGGAAAAGCTCGTGCCCAATGGAGTCTGTTGAGCGCGGCGTATCAGCTCTAGACAGTCCCCCATTGCAATGTCTCTCTGGGGTATAATGGGTAGATGCCAATTCTCAGGTGGCAAAACGCGAACCCGAGATCTGAATTGGTCGGAAATCATACCTGCTAATTCCCGCTGTGAGGCATCAGCAACGAGAGTAGCAATGAACACACGGTGGAGGATTTTGCGCGAATCCTCCTCCGGGAAGCCTTTGCGCCAGTAATCAAAAAACGTATCAGGCATCGCTCACCTCAAAGCGGAAAGCGCTCCACGGCCTCGTAGCGCGCCCCGCCGGGCCCCAAGTGGCTGCGGAACAGCACCACGGCGTCCACGCGGATGCGCTCGCGGAACGGGGGGACGCGCTCCAGCAGCGGGCGCACGTCCTGCGCCGGGCGGATGCGGGCGAGCGTGAGGTGCGCGGAGAACGGGCGCTCCTCGGCGGCGAATCCCGCCCGCCGCGCCGCCTCCTCCGCGACCGCCGCGAGCCGGCCCAGCCGCTCGGAGCCCTCCTCCACGCCCAGCCAGAGCACCGTGGCCCGCGCCGGCCGCGGAAACGCGCCCAGCCCGCCGAAGCCCAGGGTGAACGCGGCGCCGGGGTCGGCATCCGCCATGGCGCGGACCACGTCCGCGCGCTGCGCCGGCGGGGTGTCGCCCAGGAAGCGGAGGGTCAGGTGCCAGCTCGCGGGCGCCACGGCGCGCCCGGGGAGCGCCCCCCCGCCCGGCGCGTCGCGCAGGTGGGCGGCGAGCCGCTCCCGCGCGTCGTCCGGCAGCTCCACGGCCAGGAACAGCCGCTCCGTCCCGCCCCGCTCCGCGCCGCTCTCCGCCATCGCCGCC
>DASVVI010000991.1:0-6944 GCA_036386635.1 Longimicrobium sp. | reverse complement strand
CGATCCGGGCGGCACAGCTCGCTCCACCCCTCCGCCGTCTCGCCCGACGCGGTGCGCGCTTCGGAGAGCATGCGCAGGTAGAAGGGGCCAGCGTCGACGACGCGTGTGTGCACCACATTCATCCAGGGTCGATCCGCTACGCGCAGGATGATGCGCTCGGGACGCGACAGACCGCCAAAGGTGCGCCGCTCGCGCCCCAACTCCACCTCCAGATCCGTTTGCGTCATCCGCCCATCCGCGCCGATCTCGACGCCGAAGTGGATCGGGCGGCCGACCCCTTTCGGCCAGGTGAGGTAATAGACCAGCTCACGATCGGCGAGGGGGATGCGGCCCCACATCCAGCGGTCGATTCCCAGGTCGTGGAGCGGAACGCGGCCGGCGTTGCGATCGTGGTACGCACGCCCATCGACCTGCGCAAAGGGGCGACCGTCTAGCTCCAGCCGCAGGGTGCCGGTGGCGGGGCCGGTCAGGGGCGTCCAGAGGTGCGGCGCAGCCGAATCGGAGGTCGAATCCGGGAGGCGGGCCGTGCCCTCGACGTGCAGCGTGCCGGTCACGCGCGCACCGGTCCCGGGAAGGTCGCAGTCGAGCGCGGCACCCAGTGTGCAACGGCCACCGTCCGCACTGCGCCAAAAGGTGCTGCGGCCGATGCGCTGCTGGTCCGCAAGTGCGCGCGCAGGCTGCGCCTCCGCCGGGTACTCCTGCAGGAGGTAGAAGACGGGCGCGCCCTGACGATACACCGCCAGGTTCAGCGAGGGACGCTGAAACGGAAGCTGCGGAACGCCGCGCCGCGCCGCATCCGCGTAGCCGGGGAGGAAGGGGAGGCCGTACGACCAGATCAGCACGGCCCCGTCGCCGCCGGGCGCGACGAGGTCCGCGTACCACCAGGCGAACCCGCCGGGCGCGCTCAGTAGATCCGGTGATACCGCGGCGCTCGTACTCCCGATGTCGATCAACGGCTTGCTCCGCTCCTCTTGGCGTGTGACGCTCGCGCTGATACGTTGTACATCACGCACAAGCTTTGTGCAACCTTCTACCCCGCCAGACATGACGATGCTGGATGCGCTCGTCGTTGGGAAGGGCCCGGCCGCGCTGGCGTGCGCGGCGGCCCTGGCGGAGCGTGGAATCTCCACGGGGCTGCTGGGCCCCGCGGGCGAGGTGCACTGGCCCGCGAAGTACGGAGTGTGGGCGGACGAGATGGAAGCCGCCGCGACCCCGCCGCTCTTCGACCACGTCTGGGCGCGCGCGGTGGTGCAAGCCGGGCGCCCGCACCGGCTGGAGCGCCGCTACGCACGGGTGGACAACGCGCGCATGGCCGCCTGGCTCGCGGAGCGCTGCGAGCGCGCGGGCGTGCGGACCATCGACGGCACGGCGGCGGCGATCGGCGCGCGGAGCTCGGCGACGGCGGTCCGGCTCCGCGAGGGAGGGACGGTGGAGGCGCGCATCGTCGTGGACGCCACCGGCCACCGGCCCGCGCTCCTTCCGCGCCAGGAGCGCCCCGCGCAGGCGTACCAGACGGCCGTCGGGTTCACCCTCGAGGCCGACGCGCACCCTTTCGCATCGGACGAAGCGGTGCTGATGGACTGGCGCGACGGTCATCTGCCTGCCGAGGAGCGGGGCGGCTTCCCCACCTTTCTATATGCCTTCCCGCTGGGCGACGGACGCATCTTCGTGGAAGAGACGGCGCTGGCGGCCCGCCCCGCCCTTCCGCTGGCGCTGCTGGAAGCGCGCCTGTTGCGGCGGCTGGAGGGGCTGGGCGTGCGCGTGCGGCGCGTGGTGGATCGCGAGGAGGTGTGGATCCCGATGGGCGGCGCCCTGCCCAACCGGCACGCGCGGGTGGTGGGCTTCGGCGCGGCGGGCGGCTTCGTGCACCCGGCGACCGGCTACTCGCTCGCCCGCTCCTTCGCCGCCGCGCCGGCGCTGGCGGATGCGGTCGCAGGCGCGCTTGGCACGCCCGGCGCCACCCCGGAGTCCGCGACGGCGGCGGCGTGGGACGCGATCTGGCCCGCGGACCGGCGGCGGCGCTTCGCCCTTTTCCGCTTCGGAATGGAGCAGCTCGTGAGGATGAACGGCACCGCGGCGCGCGAGTTCTTTGACACCTTTTTCGCCCTGCCGGACGCGGATTGGCGCGGCTACCTGGGCGACACGCTGACGGCGCGCGAGGTGAGCGGGGTGATGGCGCGCCTCTTCACCCACGCCACCGGCGGCACGCGGCGGCGACTCGCGCTCGGCACGCTGGGCCCCGGCGGGCGGGAGCTGGCCGCGTCGCTCCTGCAGACGGCGGTGAGGGCGGGATGATACACAGCAAAACCAGAGGAGCCGCATGAGCGCCCGCGCCATACTGGAGCGCCCCGCGCGCCAACCCCGCCCCCTCCCGCTGAGCCGCGCGCTCAGCTCGGACGATGGGCTGATCGAGGTAGAGCAGATGATGCTCGACCTGGCCGGCGATCCGCGGACGGACCTCGCGGCGCTCATGGTGAGCGAGCACCTGGCGACAGGGGGCAAACGCCTGCGCGCGCGGCTGGCGCTTGCGGCGCTGGAGGTGCTGGGCGGCGAGCGCGGCCGGGGCGCGGGATGGGCCGCCGCGTGCGAGCTCCTGCACAACGCCACCCTTATCCACGACGACCTCCAGGACGGCGACACCACGCGCCGGGGCCGCCCCACCACCTGGCAACGCTTCGGCGCGGCGCAGGCGGTGAACGCGGGCGACCTCCTGCTGATGCTCCCCTTTCTGGCGGTGGAGCGCATCCCGGCCCCGGCCGAGCACCGCCTGGCGCTGGCCACCGCCGTCGCGCGCCACGCCACCGTCACCGCGCGCGGCCAGACGGCGGAGATCGCCCTCGCCACCGCCGCCGACATCGGCTGGGATGCGTACCGCGCCGCCGTCGAGGGAAAGACCGGCGCGCTCTTCCAGCTCCCGGTGGAGGGCGCCGCGATCCTTGCCGGCCACACGCCGGAGCAGGCGCGCGCCCTGGCCGGCGGGTTCCGCGGCCTCGGCGTGCTCTTCCAGCTCCAGGACGACGTGCTGGACCTCTACGGCGAAAAGGGCCGCGGCGCCCCCGGAAGCGATCTGCGCGAGGGAAAGGTCAGCGCGCTCGTCGTGGAGCACGTCGCGCTGCACCCCAGCGACGCCTCATGGCTCCGCACCCTCCTCGCCCTGCCGCGCGACCTCACGCCCGACGATGACGTACGCCGTGCCACCGAGCGCTTCCGCACGGCGGGCGCCCTGCGCGCGGTGCTGGGCCGAATCCGCCACGAGGCGCTCGCCGTCGTCTCCGCGCCCGGCCTCAAGCGAGCGCCCGCGCTCCGGGACCTGGCCTGGGAGCTCGCGCGCGTCGCCCTCGAGCCCATCGCCCACCTGGACGCCACGGGATGATGCGCCGCTACAAACAAACCTCACACAGAGACACAGAGATAAAGGGCGAGAACGACGAAGGGGCTGTTCTCCGCGGCTTTCTGTTCCCTCTGCGTTCTCTGTGTGAGGCTTTTGCTGTATGAGCGATCCGGCTGTCGTAATAGGATCGGGCTTCGGGGGACTCGCGGCGGCCATCCGCCTGCGCGCGCGTGGCCATCGCGTGGTGCTGCTGGAGGCGATGGACCAGCCCGGCGGGCGCGCGGCCGTGTTCCACCGCGACGGCTTCACCTTCGACGCCGGCCCCACCGTCATCACCGCGCCCTACCTGCTCCACGAATTGTTCGAGCTGGCGGGGCGCGACTCGCGCGACTACTTCGAGCTGGTGCCCGTCGATCCGTTCTACCGCGTGGAGTTTCCAGATGGCTCCCGCTTCGACTACGTGGGCGACGAAGAGCGCCTCATCGCCCAGATCGCCGCCCTCTCGCCAGAAGACGTGGACGGCTACCGCAGGCTGGCGGCGCACGCGGAAAAGATCTTCGACGTGGGCTACACCCAGCTCTCCGACGTGCCGTTCGGGCGCGCGGCGGACATGCTGCGCGCCCTTCCCGCCATGCTCCGCCTGGGCAATCACCGCTCGGTCTACGACCAGGTGGCGAAGTACATCAAGGACGAGCGGCTGCGGCAGGTCTTCACCTTCGAGCCGCTCCTGGTGGGCGGCAACCCGTTCCGCATCACCTCCATCTACCTGCTGATCCACTGGCTCGAGCGGAAGTGGGGCGTCTGGTTCGCAAAGGGCGGCACCACCTCCATCATCCATGGGCTGGTGAAGCTGCTCGATGAGATGGGCGTGGAGATGCACTTCGGGACACCCGCCGAGCGGATCGAGACGCGCGGCGGCCGGGCGGTGGCGGTGCACGCGGGCGGGCGCAGGATCGCGGCCTCGATGGTCGTCGCCAACGCCGATCCCACGCAGGTGTATGGGTCGCTGCTGGCGCCCGAGGAGCGCAACTGGCGCACGCGGGCGGCGCTCAAGACGCGGCAGTACTCGATGGGGCTGTTCGTGGGCTACTTCGGCACGAAGAAGCAGTATCCCGAACTGGCGCACCACACCATCCTCATGGGACCGCGCTACAAGGGACTGCTCGACGACATCTTCGACCGCAAGGTGCTCGCAAAGGACTTCTCGCTCTACCTGCACGCTCCCACGCGCACCGATCCGTCGCTGGCGCCGCCGGGGTGCGAGACGTTCTACGTCCTCTCCCCCGTCCCCAACCTGCAGGGCGGGATCGATTGGGACGAGGCGGGGCCCGAGTACTTCGAGCGCATCCTGTCGCACCTGGAGCGCACCCTTCTGCCCGGGCTGCGCCAATCGCTGGCGACGTCGTTCCACCTGACGCCCACCTACTTCCGCGACACGCTGCGCTCCACGCACGGCGCGGGGTTCGGCATCGAGCCGCGGCTGACGCAGTCGGCGTACTTCCGCTACCACAACCAGTCGCCGCACGTGGGCGGGCTCTACTTCGTGGGCGCGGGCACGCACCCTGGGGCGGGAGTCCCGGGCGTGCTTTCGACGGCCAAGGTGCTGGAGCGCGTCATGCCCGCGCCGGCCGATCCCCTTCCCCTCCCCGCGGCGCCCGCGCGCGCCGCCGCCTTCGCGTGAACGCGCAGCTTCTGGCCGAGAGCCACGACGTCTTCCGGCGAAAGGCGCGCACCTTCTGGTGGGCGAGTCGCCTGCTGCCACCAACGGTACGCGACGACGCGGCCACCGTGTACGCGTTCTGTCGCATGGTGGACGACATGGGGGACGAAGCCGACGATCCTTTGGCCGCGGAGCTTGCGCTGGAGGCTTTGTCCAATGAAGTTGCAGGACGCACACAACCACGTCCGATCGTAGCAGAGCTCCGTGCCGCCGCCGAGCGCCTGGGCCTGCCCATGGAAGCCGCCGCCGAGCTGATCGCGGGCGTGCGCGGCGACCTGGGGGTCGTGCGGATGGCGGACGACGCGGAGCTGGTGCGCTATTGCTACCGCGTGGCCTCCACGGTCGGGCTCATGATGTGCGGAGTGCTCGGCGTGCGCTGCCGCGAGGCGCTCCCCCACGCCATCGACCTGGGGATCGCGATGCAGCTCACCAACATCTGCCGCGACGTGGCGGAGGACGCGGAGCGCGGGCGCGTGTACCTCCCCGCCGAGCGCCTGCGCGCCGCGGGAATCGATCCGGAAGAGGTGGTGCGCGGGACGGCGGATCCGGGGCGGCTGGCGGTTGTGGTCCGGAGTGTGCTGGCGCACGCGGACCGCTATTACCGGAGCGCCGACGGCGGGATGCGCGACATCCCCTGGCGCTTCCGTCCGGCGATACTGGTCGCGAGCCGCACCTATCGCGCCATCGGCGTCAAGCTTCGTGGGCGCGCGCCGGGGACGGCGGGGCGCGCGGTGGTGCCCTGGCCGGAGAAGCTGGCGTGGAGCGCGACCGCCGTGGCCGCGTCGCTGCGGCCCGCGATCCTGGGGATTACGCCACGCTGGGCGCACGACCGTGCTCTCCACCAGGCCCTGCGGGGGCTGCCGGGAGCGAATGCATGACTTGAACGTTCCGAACGGGCTCGGGAGGGTCCAACACCGATGACGTACCGGATCAAACGGGTGGCGCACCTCACCGGGATCAATCCGGCAACGCTTCGCGCCTGGGAGCGGCGCTATCAGCTCCTCACCCCCCGGCGCTCCCCTGCGGGGTACCGGCTGTACACCGACGAGGACGTCGCCATCCTGGCGCGAATCAAGCGCCTGATCGACGAAGGCCTCTCCATCGGCGAGGCGCTGGAGCGGGTGCGGCAGACCTCCGTCCCCCTCTCCCCGCACGCCGACGCCGCCCTGCTGGAAGCGGTGCGCGACGAGATCGCGGCCGCGCTCCTTTCCATGGACCGCCCCCGCGCGCAGGCCGCGTGGGAGCGCCTCTCCTCCGTCCCCTCGCTGCGCCGGGTGGACGAGGTGCTGATGCCCGTCCTGCGCCTGGTAGGCGAGCGCTGGGCGTGCGGCGAGATCGGCGTAGCGGACGAGCACTACGCCACCGCCTTCGCGCGCGAGAAGCTGGCCGCCATCTTCGGCGAGCTGGAGGGCGGCATCGCGGGCGGGCCGCTGGCGGTGTGCGCCGGCCTCCCCGGCGAGTACCACGAGCTTGGGCTGATGGGTGCCGCGCTGCACCTGCTGGACGCGGGGTGGCGCGTGATCTATCTGGGCCTCGCGGTGCCGCTGGAGGAGATCGGCCGCGTGGCCGGCGAGCGGCGAGCGACGATGGTGTGCACCTCGGTGATGCGCCCGATGAGCGCCGAGGAGTTCGCCGTCCTCGCGGCCGAGCTGCGCCGCGTGCTCCCCGACGGCACCGAGATCGTGCTCGGCGGGAGCGGCATCCCGGACAGCTTCGAAGCTCCGCCCGACCGCGTGCGCGTCGTGGGCGAGCTGCGAGACCTGCTGGCGACGGCCTGAACGGCCTCACACGGTGTGATTGTTAGAAGGGGCGGGCACCTCGCGGTGCCCGCCCCTCTCGTTGTGCCGTCAGGCGTTCATCGCCTCGGCCGGCTGCTCGGCGCGCTGGTCGCCG
>DASVVI010000990.1:0-7064 GCA_036386635.1 Longimicrobium sp. | reverse complement strand
GTTGCCGTGCTATCCGAGTGAGTTGCTCGAGAACGGCATGCAGCTTGGTAAGCTGCTCCGGGAGAAAAGGCGCAAGCGCAAGGTGCAGCTAACCTGCTTCCAGAGAAACTGTTAGGGGGCAAAGTTAGCGCTTATGGGGATAAATCCCCCGGCTGGAACGACGCGAAGGCGGCTGAAGCCGGCTCGTGAAGTGGGATCCCGAGTCCGCGAAGGCGGACATCGCGTGGTTCCAGCGGCGAATTCATTCGCCCGTGGAGCGAGTTCCGGGACGCGCAGACATCCGGCATCCGGGGCAGATCTCGCCCCGCGAGTCCGCGAAGGCGGACTTTGTGCTGTTGTTGCAGCGAGTTTACTCGCCCGGCTGCACCCCGCTCACCTCCCCAGCCGGCGCTGCTCCTTGGCGATGCGGCGGTGCTCGCGGTGGCGCTGGCGGGCGTCGCGGGCGGTCTCGCCGGGGTGGCGGACGCTTACTTCCACGCCGCCCATCAGGGCGAAGCCGCCCACGCGCAGGACCGGAGCGTCCGGTGGGGGAGGGTCCAGCGTGCGGCTGTGCTCCTCGAAGCCGCCCATCAGCGCGATCCCGTTCATCTCCACGCGCACGCCGGGCGGTACGATGACCTCCACGCCGCCCATCCAGGCGAAGACGTTCAGCTCGGTGATGCCGGGGGGCATGCGCGCTTCGCGGAAGTCCAGCTCGGCGCCGCCCATCACCGCGATCACGTTGAGCTGGCGCGAGGGGGTCCAGGCTCCCTTGCGGGTGGCGCCCGCCATCACCGCTACGATCGTCTGCTGCGGCGAGACCTGCGACGGGTGCGCGAGCTGCATTCCCGCGCTCGCCACCGGCTGGGGAGTCTGCTCGGCGGGGATGTCCGCGACCAGGGCGCGCAGCTGGTCCACCGTGGAGGCGCGCTGGGCCGCGTCCAGGCGCGACTGGAGCTGGTCGGCGTCGATGTGCTCGAGCGCGAAGCCGCGGCAGAGCTCGGCGATCGTTCGCTCGCGCGTCTGCTCCAGCGGCACGGGGTGGAGCGGCTCGGGACGTGACATGGCGCTTCGCGGGCTGGGGCGGTTCTCGTGTGCGGACGCTTCAGGGGGACGCAACGTAGAGGCCGCTCCGGGGCGCAACAAGCCCGCCGGGCATGGTCGTTGCGCGATGCCGCCCCACCTGATTTATCCGATACCACTCCAGAGAGGGAGATTCCAATGCGAATCCGCAGATCGCTTGCCACGCTGGCGCTCGTGATGGGAGCGCTTTCGGCAGGGTGCACGGCGAAGGTGGAGGACGAGGGCAAGCTCCCCGACGTGGAGGTGAAGGGCGGCGAGGCGCCGAACGTGGACGTCGATCCCGCGCAGGTCAACGTCGGCACGGACACCAACACGGTGGTCACGCCCACGGTGGACGTGTCGCCCGCCGAGGGGAACAAGCAGTAGCGATGGCCCGGGCGCGGGCGGGCGCCTCCGGGCTGCCCGCCTGCGTCTTCTTGCGGACATACACCCCTTTCTCTGGGGATGAGGAGCGGATCGATGCAAAAGTGGACGGCGGCCGCGCTGATCGTGGCCGTGCTGATGGGTGCGGGGTGCAGGGGGAAGGCGCAGGGCGCGAACCGCGGCGGCGCGGCGGGCTCCGACGCCGGCGGCACCGCGACCACCGCGGGCGGCGGCGCCCCGGCGGACGAGGAGACCGTCCCCGGCGGCTTCACCGTGGACACGCAAAAGGTGGAGAACCCCAAGGGCGCCGGGCAGGCGGTCAACGAGCCCGACTGATCGCCGCCCATGCGATGAGGATCGAGCCGCTCGGGGACTGCGCCGTCCAGATCGTCCTGGGGGATGCCCCCGACGAGCCGACCCGCCGTCGCGTCGCGGCGGCTTCGCGGCGCCTGGCCGAGTCCCGCCGCGTCGGCCTGATCGAATGCGTCCCCGGCTTCACCTCGCTCACCATCCACTACGATCCGGTCCAGCTTCCCCCGGCGGATGCGGGCTGGCTCGATTCGCTGGCGCACCTCTTCGAAGATCTGGATGAGCTCGCGGGCGACGACGGGCGGCTCGTGGAGATCCCCGTCTGCTACGGCGGCGACTTCGGGCCGGACCTGGAGTCGCTCGCATCGCTGCACGGGCTCACCCCGGACGAGGTCGTCGCGCTCCACGCGGCGGGCGACTACCGGGTGCACCTGATCGGCTTCGTCCCCGGCTTCCCGTACCTGGGCGGCCTGGATGCGAAGCTCGCCACGCCACGCCGCGAATCGCCGCGCACGGTCGTGCCCGCTGGGAGCGTGGGGATCGGCGGGGCGCAGACGGGCGTCTATCCCGTGGAGTCGCCGGGCGGGTGGCAGCTGATCGGGCGCACGCCGCTGCGTCTCTTCGATGCGCACCGCGACCCGCCGGCCCTGCTGCGCGCGGGCGACCGCGTCCGGTTCGTGCCGGTGGATGCCGAGGCGTTTCGGCTGGAGCACGGCGCGTGATCGAGGTGCTGCGTCCGGGCCTGCTGACCACGGTCCAGGACCTGGGCCGCACCGGCTTCCAGGACCAGGGTGTGCCCGTGGGCGGCGCCGCGGACCCGGTCGCGCTGCGCATCGCCAACCTGCTGGTGGGGAATCCGCAGGGCGCGGCGGGGCTGGAGATGACGCTCGCCGGGCCGCGGCTCCGCTTCGCGCGCACCGCGCTGATCGCGCTCGGCGGCGCCGGGATGACGGCCGATCTGGACGGCGTGCCGATCCCCTTCTGGCGCCCGGTGCGTGTGCGTGCCGGGGAGACGCTCGACGTGCGAGGGGCGCGCACCGGATGCCGGGCGTACCTCGCCTGCGCAGGCGGGATCGCGGTGCCGCCGGTGCTCGGAAGCCGCGCCACGTACCTGCCATCGGCGTTCGGCGGGTTCGAGGGGCGCGCGCTGCGGACCGGCGACCGCCTGCCGATCGGCAAGGCCAGCACGCAGTCGGCCGCCGTGCGCACTGCCATCGAGCGGGAGGGGCGGAGGAACGGGGTCGCATCGTGGCGCGTGGCCCCCAGCGCGCTCCCCGCCTACCGCGCCGAGCCCGAGCTGCTGCTGATCCCCGGGACCCACACGGATGCGCTCACCGAAGCGTCGCGCGCGAGGCTCTTCGCCGAGCGCTTCCGCGTGAGCCAGCACTCGGACCGTATGGGGTGCAGGCTGGAGGGGCCGGCGCTGGCGCTTTCCGCTCCCATCGAGCTGACCAGCGAGGGGGTGGCTCCCGGCACGGTGCAGCTTCCGCCCGGCGGCTCGCCCATCGTGCTCATGGCGGATGGCGGCACCACGGGCGGCTATCCGCGCATTGGCCACGTGGCGACCGTGCACCTCCCGCTCCTGGCGCAGCTTCGCCCCGGCGACCACCTTCGCTTTCGCGAAACGACGCTGGAGGAAGCGCACCGGCTCCTTCTTGCGCGCGAGCTCGCCCTCACCCTGCTCGCGGACGCCCTTCGTCTGCGCAGCGCGGGCATCTGAACGGCAGGTCTCACGCAGAGGCGCAGAGACGCAGGAGAGAACTGCAACTGCATGGCTGTTCTCCGTTGTTCTCTCTCTGCGGCTCTGCGCCTCTGCGTGAGATG
Organism: Longimicrobium sp.; assembly: GCA_036386635.1. Taxonomy (GTDB): domain Bacteria; phylum Gemmatimonadota; class Gemmatimonadetes; order Longimicrobiales; family Longimicrobiaceae; genus Longimicrobium. Next base: position 3,506 of record DASVVI010000990.1, on the reverse strand, counting down.
CAGTTTGGCTTACACGATATTTCGGATGAATCGCACGATCGACCTCAACTGTGACCTGGGAGAGAGCTTCGGCGCCTACCTGATGGGCGACGATGCTGGGGTGCTCCCGTTCGTGACCTCGGCCAACGTGGCGTGCGGCGCGCATGCGGGAGATCCAACCGTGATGCGCCGCACCGTGGCCGCCGCGCTGGAGCACGGAGTCGCGATCGGGGCGCATCCAGGATTGCCGGACCTGGCCGGCTTCGGGCGGCGCGAAATGAGGATCTCGCCCCTAGAGGCGTACGACATGGTGCTGTACCAGGTGGGCGCACTCGCCGCCTTCGCGACGGCCGCCGGCACCTCGCTACGCCACGTGAAGCCGCACGGCGCGCTTTACAACATGGCCTGCGCCGATGCCGCCCTCGCCGAGCCCATCGCCCGTGCCGTCCGCGACCTCGATGCGCGGCTCATCCTCTTCGGCCTGCCAGGAAGCGCACTCCAGCGCGCCGCCGAGGGTGCGGGGCTCCGCTTCGCGCGCGAAGCCTTCGCGGACCGGGGATACGCGGCGGATGGCTCCCTCGTTCGCCGCGGCACGCCGGGGGCGATGATCGAGGATGCGGATGATGCGGTGCGGCGCGCGGTGGAGATCGCGGCGGAGGGGCGCACCCGGACGGCGGACGGCGCGGAGCTGCGGCTGGAGGCGGACACGATCTGCATCCACGGCGACCGCGCCGATGCCGCTCTTTTCGCGCGCACCCTGCGTGAAGGGCTGGAAAGGAGCGGCGTGCGGGTGGCGGCACCCCTGAGCGGAGGCTGAGCGTGGAGCAGCGAGAACGGAGGAGCGCGCTCGTCGGCGCGGCGTTCCTGATGGCGACCTCCGCCATCGGGCCGGGGTTCCTGACCCAGACGGCCGTGTTCACCGGGAAGCTGGGGGCGAGCTTCGGCTTCGCCATCCTGGCGTCGGTCATCCTCGACGTCGGCGCACAGCTCAACATCTGGCGCGTGATCGCCGTGGCGGAGCGGCGCGCGCAGGACATCGCCAACATGGTGGCGCCGGGGCTGGGGACGCTCCTCGCCGTGCTGGTGGTGCTCGGCGGGCTCATCTTCAACATCGGCAACGTGGCGGGGGCCGCGCTGGGGCTCCAGGCGCTCTTTGGGATGCCGCTCGCCATGGGGGCGCTGGCCAGCGCGGGAGCGGCGGTGGGGCTCTTCCTCTTTCGCGACGCCGGCCGGGCGATGGACCGCTTCGCGCAGGTGCTGGGGTTCGTGATGATCGCACTCACCCTCTACGTGGTGGCGACTTCGCGGCCGCCGTTCGGGGAGGCGGTCCTCCGCTCCGTGGCGCCGCTGAAGCTGGACTGGGTCGCGGTGGTGACGCTGGTGGGCGGGACGGTCGGCGGCTACATCACTTTCGCCGGCGGGCACCGGCTGCTCGATGCGGGGATCTCCGGGCGCGCCGCGCTCCCCGAAGTCTCGCGCAGCGCCGTCACCGGGATCCTCGTCACCAGCATCATGCGGGTGGGGCTCTTTCTGGCGGCGCTGGGCGTGGTCTCCGCCGGCTTCACGCTGGACCCCGCGAACCCGCCCGGCTCCGTCTTCCAGCACGCGGCGGGGGAGGTAGGGCTGCGGCTCTTCGGACTGGTGATCTGGTGCGCGGCGGTGACTTCCATCGTCGGCGCGAGCTACACCTCCGTCTCCTTTCTGCGCACCCTGAGCACGCGCGTGGAGGCGCGGCAGCGCGCCGTGATCATCCTCTTCGTCGTCCTCTCCACGGCCGTGTTCCTGGCTGTGGGCCGCCCCGTGCAGCTCCTGGTAGCCGCCGGCGCCGCCAACGCGCTCGTCCTGCCCCTCGCTCTCGGCGCGATGCTCGTGGCCGCGCACCGCGTCTACATCGTCGGCGACTACCGGCACCCGGCCTGGATGTCCGTGTTCGGCTGGGCGGTGGCGATCGCGATGGCGGTGATGGCCGTGTACACCATCGTGACGACGGTGGCGGGGATGTGGTGATACCCTCCGTCACGCGGCGAGACTCCGGAAAGGAATTGCAGTACTCTCGGGTGAGCCGCGCTCGGCCATGACCGAGTGCCGTGTGGTGGGGCAGAGCGCGCTGCCTATACGGACGACTTCTATTGACCCGCGTTTCGGGATATGCTTACATTCGGGACAGCACCTGCTGAAAGCGACGCCTCCAACAATGTGTTAGAAAATCCACCATTTAGGCTAGTTTCTGCGTCCGTGAGGCGAACCGTTCCGTGGTACCGGCGGTCGACGCCATCATGCCCGCTCTCGGACCAGTCCTCCCCGCCGGCTTGTGAACCGTGTGTCATCCACGTACCGCAACCCCAGAGGCATTGTGAAGAAAAGGAAGTTCCGCCAAGACCGGGCGTTGAAGACCATCGTTGCGGCAATCGCGGCTATCACCCTGGTGGGCGGATGCGAACAAGCAGACGCGCCCATTGCGGGACCGGCATCGATGTCTCCTCCTGCAGCGGTGCGCCGCTACGTCACTGGTGACGCAGCCGCCGCACTCAACAGTAGTGGCCGCTTCGCGTTCGCCGCTCCGAGCCCGCCGGATTCACGCCCGATCATCACCCCTGGGCGAGCCGCCGAACTGGCACTTGCGTCGGTGCGAACCTGGGGTCCGTCGTTCCGGGAGGAATGGGTTGCGGAGCGCGGCAGGTCGTTCGACTTCCAGAGTCTGACTGCGGACTCACGCATTCTCTTTGTGAAGAGCCCCTACGGTCGATTCCCCGACGGCTACCATCCCGCCTACGCGCGACTGTATGGGCCTTACTACATCGTGCAGCTGAAATCTGGCTCCGCGACCATCATGCTGGTTTCCGTGTCTGCCTACGCAACGGACGTCAAGATCGACGGTCGCGGCATTGTTCACAGGCCAGTAGAGCGTGGAATGGAGTTTGTTCATCAGATCCTGCCCGAGGCACACCAGGACTGGTTTGTTTCGCCGGAAGCAGCGGTGGAACGGGTCGGGCGCGAGACCGGGGCGAGGATTGACCGGCGACCAGAACTCGTACGTATCAACAAGGATAACATCCCATCCTCCGCGGTCTGGAAGCTGTCGCTTGACCGGGACGTCGACGTAAAACCGGCAGGCCGCGGAACGCCCCTCCGCACGCGCGAACTGTACGTGGCGACTGCTCGTGGCGCACCGCTGATGATGCCCGGATCCAAGACAGGAGGAACGGAACCGGGGCACGTGCTCGTCAGCGAGGGTCGCAATCTGCGCGCCCAGGCGATTCAGGTTCCTATTCTTGATGGCGAGTTCACGCTGTTTAACCCGGTCGGCATTGCTGGAGGGCTTTGACCATGAACAGAAAAGTCATCAGGCTTTTTAGTACTTCCGCGTTTTTCGGTGCACTCGTGGGGTGTAACGGTGACGCCGCGCAGAATTGCGAGCGCCTCGGGTACTTCCCGGCGGATAACCACTTCGAGATCGACTACACGTTCAAGGTGCCGGCAAAGTGTCCTGTCCCACTTGCCAGCCCGGGTTTGGAAACGAAATATGC
>DASVVI010000989.1:0-5461 GCA_036386635.1 Longimicrobium sp. | reverse complement strand
GACGACGTGTACCCCATCCTGCAGCGGCTCAGCGGGCTGCAATGGGTCAACAAGGGGTTCATGGCGCAGTTCGGGCTCACGGGTCCCAACCCCTTCGAGGACCCCGCCTACATCGCCAAGCTCGCCTACCAGCCTCCCCAGGGCGAGGCGGACGTGTACCAGGAGCTGCGCCGCCAGGTGATGCACTCCTTCCGCGACCCGGAGGGGACGGACAACAACCAGTCCACCTGGCCCTGGCTGTACGGCGACGCCATGGACGTGTACCCGCTGGCCGATTCGCCGCGCCAGAACGCGGCCATCTCCATCACGCAGTACCGCGTGCTGCAGTCGTGGGTCGCGGGGAAGTTCGTGTCGGACTGGAACCAGAAGGCGGCCGTGCCGCGCGACATCCTGAACCTGCCGCTCGCGCAGCAGCCGGCGATGCTGGACCGCGCGGCGCTGGAGCACTGCCTGGCCGACGCCTTCCACCCGGGGTGCGAGGTGACGTGGCCGATGCGGCACCTCTCGCTGTACAGCAGCCCCTTCCGCATCAAGCACCGCGCGCCCGGCAAGCGCGGCCGCGACTACGGCGACGAGCTCACGCCGGCCGTGGCGCTGGGGCCGCGGGGGCCGCTCCACGAGCAGGGCCCCGGGGACCTGACACGCTGGATGGGGCTCCCCTGGCAGGCGGACACGGCGTTCTGCCGCTCGGGGTACGACCGGGAGTACGACCCCTTCATCCCCACCTTCTGGCCCGCGCGCGTCCCCAACCACGTCCTCACCGAGGAGGCGTACCGGGCGGCCATCGACCCCAAGGCCGACTCCAGGAAGCGGCTCGCCGCCTTCTCGCGGCGCCAGGCGTGGGTGCAGCCCTTCGCGCAGAAGAGCACCACGGACGCCATGCTGGACATGGTGAAGATCTTTGGCGAGATGGGGCTGCTGGAGGCGCATCCGGGGCTGGAGAACGACCCCGAGCTCCCCGCCGTGATGTGGGTGGCGTCGACCGGCCAGGCGCCCGTGGAGCACACGCTCTTCAAGTCCGCGGTGCCGGCGGCGATGCTGGACGCCTCGGTGGCCGAGTCCGGCACGCCGAGCGAGCTGGAGGAGGCGGGATGGGGCTCGGAGGAGCTCCGCTCGCAGGCGCCGCGCCCGGTGCGCCCGCCGGACGAGGAGTGAGCGCGCACCATCCGGTCGTCGTCGCCGGGGGCGGCGCGGCCGGAGCGGCGGCGGCCCTGGCGCTGGCGCGCGCGGGCCGCCGCGTGCTGCTGGTGGACGACTCCGCGGGCGGGTTCCGCGTGGGGGAGGCGCTCCCGCCGTGGGCGCGCCCCCTCCTGCGCGACCTGGGGGTGCTGGACCGCTTCCTGGCGGACGGCCACCTCCCCTGCCACGGCAACCTGTCCGCGTGGGGCGGCGGGGAAGTGCACGCCACCGACTTCGTACGCACCCCGCACGGCCACGGCTGGCACCTGGACCGCGCCCGCTTCGACGCGCTCCTGCGCGATGCCGCGCGCGACGCCGGCGCCGAGCTGCGCACCGGCGTGCGCGTACGCGACGTGGAGCGCGCCGGCGCCCGCTGGCGGGTACGGCTCGGGGACGAGGAGGTGGAGTGCGATTGGCTGGTGGATGCCACGGGCCGGCGCTGCTCTCTGGCGCGCCGCCTGGGCGCCTCGCTGATCCGCGAGGACGCGCTGGTGGCCTTCTACGTCCGCTACCGCGGGGACGCGCCGGACCGCGACACCCGCACGCTGGTGGAGGCGGGCCCGGACGGCTGGTGGTACACCGCCCTCCTTCCCGGCGGCGAGCGCATCGTCGCCTTCATGACCGACGCGGACCTCGCCCCCCGCGCCGAGCTCCTGGCCCACGACGGCTTCGCCGCGCGCCTGGCGGAGAGCACGCACGTCCGCGAGATCCTGCGCTCGCACGGCTACGCCCCCGCGGGCCGGGTGCGCGGCGCGGACGCGGCGAGCGCGCGCCTGGACCGCTGCACCGGCCCCGGCTGGGCGGCCGTCGGCGATGCCGCCCTCGCCCTTGACCCGCTCTCCTCGCAGGGCATCCTGAACGCCCTCTACACCGGCAAGCGCGCGGGCGAGGCGGTCCACCGCGCCCTCTCCGGCGATCGGGGCGCGCTGGCCGAGTACGAAGCGCGCGTGTCCGAGATCCACCGCGCCTACCACCATCACCGCGCCGCCTACTACGGCGACGAGCGCCGCTGGGAAGACCGCCCCTTCTGGCGGCGCAGAGCCCCCGCCGCCGCCCTCGCCTGAACGTCCAGATACAGCAAGAGGCACGGAGAACGACCGTTCTCCGTGCCTCTTTCGCCCTCCAACCGCGTCACATGTAACGGAAAACCGTCACCTATAACGCACTACCCGCGTCTCAGCACCACCCGCAGGATGCGATCGAACTCGCACTCCTGGCGGCGGCAGCGCGCGTACGCCAGCCCCGTCCCGACCGCCACGACCACGGCGAGCGCGAGGAGGCAGAGGACGATCTGATCCGGCGGCAGGGTCCTGAGAACGGGCCCATGTGTGATGAACGGCATCAGACCTCCACGCGGGGAAAGCGTGCGCGGCGTTTGGCGCGGGAAGGGAGCCCTCCCGCACGTCGCCCGGGGAAATGTTGTGGTCCACTTACTAATCACCCCTCGCGCCCCATTGCGCAAGTCCCATCTGTTTCCCAACTGAGCATTACTCATACACGCCCCCTCCTGCCGTTCTTCCTCTGTGTCTCCGTGTCTCTGTGTGAGCCAATCAGTTGCCGTTCCTCAGCGCCTCCGCGCCTCCGCGTGAGCCCAGTAGTTTGGAACCCGCGCGCGACCCCGGTGTTGCACCACCGTCTGGCGCCGCGCCCGGCGCCGGAGTATGCTCCACAGCGCACCTCCTTCGCACCACCCATCCAGCAGAAAGGCAGCTCGATGAAACGCCTCGCGCTCCTGCTGAGCCTGGCCGCGGCCCCCGCCCTGGCGCAGGAAGTCAGCATCCCCCACACCACCTTTACGCTCCCCAACGGGCTGCGGGTGATCGTGGCGGAAGACCACTCCACCCCGGTGGCGGCCGTAAACGTGTGGTACCACGTGGGATCCGGCTATGAGAAGCCGGGCCGCACCGGCTTCGCCCACCTCTTTGAGCACGTGATGTTCGAGGGGAGCCGCAACGTCAAGGAAGGCGACTTCGACAACTTCCTGGAAGCGGCGGGCGGGCAGAACAACGGCAGCACCACCACGGACCGCACCAACTACTACGAGATCGTCCCCTCCAACGCCGTGGAGCTGGCGCTCTGGCTGGAGGCCGACCGCATGGGCGGGCTGCTGGACGCGTTCAACGCGCAGAAGCTCACCGGCCAGCGCGACGTGGTGAAGAACGAGCGCCGCCAGTCGTACGAGAACCAGCCGTACGGCCTGCTGTGGGAGACGGCGTCGGCCGCGCTGTACCCGGCCGGGCATCCGTACTCGTGGTCCACCATCGGCTCCATGACCGACCTGGACTCCGCTTCGGTGGAGGACGTCTCCGAGTTCTTTCGGACGTACTACGCGCCCAACAACGCCACCATCACCATCGCGGGCGACGTGAGCACGGCGCAGATCCGCCCGATGGTGGAGCGGCTCTTCGGCGGGATCGCGCGCGGCCCGGCCGTGGAGCGCCCGCGCATCCCGGTGCCGCAGATCGCCCAGACGCGCTACATCACCAAAGAAGACCGCGTCACGCTGCCGCAGGTGAGCGTCATCTGGCGCGGCGTGCCCCGCGGCCACGCGGACGAGGCGGCGCTGGACGTGGCCGCCGCGCTGCTGACGGACGGCAAGAGCGCCCGCCTGTACAAGCGCCTGGTGTACGACCAGCAGGTGGCGTCGCAGACCACCTCCTTCAACAACGCCAACCTCCTCTCCGGCGACTTCTGGGTCACCGTACGCGGAAAGCAGGGGACGCAGCTGGACTCGATGGAGACGGCGATCTCGGAGGAAGTGAACCGCCTGGCGCAGGCGCCGCCCGCGGCCGACGAGGTGCAGCGCGTGGTGAACCAGATCGTCACCGGCTTCGTGTCGTCGCTGGAGACGGTCGCGGGGAAGGCGGACCAGCTCAACAGCTACCAGTACTACTTCGGCGATCCGGGCTACGTGGGCCGCGACCTCGCCCGCTACCGCGCCGTCACCCCGGCCGACGTGCAGCGCGTGACGCGGCAGTACCTCACGGGGAAGAACCGGATCGTGATCAGCTTCGTCCCCACGGGGAAGACGGAGCTTGCCGCCAAGGAGACCGACTGATGAGACGCACCGCAGCCCTCGTAGCGGCTCTCGTCGCCGCCCTTCCCGCCGCGGCGCAGACGCCGTTCCCCACCACGCCGCCGCGTCCCGGCCCCGTGGCCGCGCTCGCGCCGCCCACCCCGGTGGTGCGCAAGCTGGCCAACGGGCTCACCGTGATGTACGTGCGGCGCACCGAGGTGCCGGCCGTCAACGCCACCCTGGTGGTGCGCGGCGCAGGCAACACGGACGACCCGGCGGACCTCCCCGGCCTCGCCTCCTTCACCGCGTCGATGCTGGACGAGGGCGCCGCCGGCCGCAACGCCCTGCAACTTGCCGATGCGCTGGAGACGCTGGGCGCCAGCCTGAGCGCGTCGTCCGGGTGGGACGCGACGCAGGTGAACCTGTACGCCCTGCGCGACAACTTTCCGCAGGCGCTGCGGCTGATGGGCGACATCGTCGCCCGCCCGGACTTCCCGGAGCGCGAGGTGGGGCGCCTGCGCGAGGAGCGTCTGGTGGCGCTCTCGCGCAACCGCGACGAGGCAGGGGCCATCGCCAACAACGCCTTTCCGGCGCTGGTGTACGGCGCGCAGCACCCGTACGGCCGCTTCGCCACCACCGAGGCCACCCGCCGGCTGGACCGCGCGCGGGTGCAGGGCTTCCACGGCGGACGCTATCGCCCGGAGAACTCCACGCTGATCCTGGTGGGCGACGTGAGCCCCGACGCGCTGCAGCCGGTGGTGCAGAGCGCGCTGGGCGCCTGGCGCGCATCCGGCGCGGCGTCCGCACCGGCGGCGGCGCTGCAGACTCCGACGATCGCGCGCTCGGTGGTGTACCTGGTGGACAAGCCGGGCGCCGCGCAGTCGGAGATCCGCATCGGCCACCCCGGCGTGTCGCGCAACAGCCCGGACTACTACGCGCTGCAGGTGCTGAACACCATCGTGGGCGGAGCCTTCACCAGCCGCCTCAACCAGAACCTGCGCGAGACGCACGGCTGGTCGTACGGCGCTCGGTCCGGCTACCAGATGCGCCAGGCGGCGGGCCCGTTCACCGCGCAGGCGGCGGTGGTGACGGCCAAGACGGACAGCGCGGTCGTGGAGTTCATGCGCGAGCTGGGCCGCATCCGCACCGAGGCGGTGAGCGCCGAGGAGCTGGACAAGGCGAAGCGCTACCTGGCGCTCGGCTTCCCGCAGACGGTGGAGACGAACCCGCAGGTGGCCGGGCAGCTCGCCAACCTGGTGACGTACG
>DASVVI010000988.1:0-6430 GCA_036386635.1 Longimicrobium sp. | reverse complement strand
GCGGCGTGCGCGGGCCGGTGCCGGCGCCGGTGCGATTGATGGCGCAGGCGATCTCGTCCAGGTCCTCGCGGCTTCGCCAGTTCCGTCATTTCGCTCTGCCTCAAAAAGGTTCAGCGGGGCTGTGCCCGCTCGTATTGCTTCGGCCAGTCGCCGCGGGTGCCGAGGCGGTGCGCGGCCAGCAGCGGCCAGCGCGGGTGCCGCAGGAGCTCGCGCGCCAGGAGCACCATGTCGGCCTGGCCGGTGCGGATGATGTCGTCCGCCTGCTCGGGGTCGGTGATGAGGCCCACGGCCGCGGTCGGGATGCCGCCGTCGCGCCGCACGCGCTCGGCGAAGCCCACCTGGTAGCCGGGCCCGATCTCGATCTTGGCGTTCGGCACCAGCCCGCCGGACGAGCAGTCGATCAGGTCCGCGCCGTCGTCGCGCAGCAGGGACGCGAGGTGCACGGAGTCGTCCACATCCCACCCCCCCTCCGCCCAGTCCGACGCGGAGATGCGCACGAAGAGCGGAAGCATCTCCGGCCACACCTCGCGCACTGCGGCGACCACCTCGCGCGTCAGCCGCACGCGGTTCTCGAACGAGCCGCCGTACCGGTCCGTGCGCTGGTTGCTGAGCGGCGACATGAACTCGTTGAGCAGGTAGCCGTGCGCCGCGTGCACCTCCACCACCCGGAAGCCCGCCTCCAGCGCGCGCCGCGCCGCATCGCGGAAGCCGTCCACCACGCGCCGGATCCCGTCCTCGTCCAGCTCCTTCGGCTGCGGGTAGCCCTCGGCGAAGGGGACGGCGCTGGGCGCCATCACCTCTTCCCAGCCGCCGTCCTCGGGCGTCACGGCGCCGTTCCCCTCCCACGGCACCTGCGTGCTGCTCTTGCGCCCCGCGTGCGCGAGCTGCGTCCCCGCGATGGCGCCGTGCGCGTGGACGAAGTCGGTTATGCGCCGCAGGGCGGGGACGTGCTCGTCCTTCCAGATCCCCAGGTCGCGCGGGCTGATGCGGCCCTCGGGGACGACGGCGTTGGCCTCGGTCATCACCAGCCCCGCGCCGCCCGTGGCGAAGGCGCCCAGGTGCACGAAGTGCCAGTCGTTCGCGAACCCGTCCTCGCTGGAGTACTGGCACATCGGCGACACGCCGATCCGGTTCCTGAATTCCACCTCACGCAATCTCAGCGGCGAAAAAAGCCGCGCATTCATGTCAGCCGACAACTTCATCCCTCCATCGGTTCAGATGAGTCCGGCGGTTGAAACCGCTGCAACAACCGCGGGAAACCTGCCTTCGCAGGTTGCGATCCCGCGAGCAGATGCATGCAAGCTCCCCCTCCCCCGGGCGGTTTCGGGGGAGGGGGATGCGTCGCGGAGCGACGCTGGGGGTGGGGCCCCTCACAGCAGCTCGCGGTAGAACTCCAGCGTCTGCGCGGCGATTGCGCGCCAGCTGAAGTGGGCGAGGACGCGCGCGCGGGCCGCTGTGCCCATCGTGGCGCGGCGGGCGGGGTCGGCCATCAGCTCGTTGACCGCGGCGGCGAGGGCGCGCGAGAAGGCGTCCGAGTCGCGCGGCTCCACCGAGCCCCCGCCCTCCGCATCGAGCGGCACCAGGAGCCCCGTCTCGCCCGGGACGACGATCTCGGGGATGCCGCCGACCGCGGAGGCGACGACCGGCGTCTCGCAGGCCATCGCCTCCAGGTTGATGATCCCGAACGGCTCGTACACCGACGGGCAGACGAAGACGGCCGCGTGCGTGTAGAGGGCGATCACGTCCGGCTTGGTGAGCATCTCCGCGATCCAGACGACGGGGACGGAGACCTCGCCCTTCACCTCCTCCACCAGCGCGCGCATCTCCTCACCGATCTCGGGGGTGTCGGGGGCGCCGGCGCAGAGCACCACCTGCACGCCCGCGTCCAGGTGCCGGATGGCGCGCACCAGGTGCAGGATCCCCTTCTGGCGCGTGATGCGGCCGACGAAGAGGACGATGGGGAGATCGGGGTCTACGCCCAGGCGGCCGAGGACGGCGGGGTCGGGGCGCGGGCGGTACTCGTCCGGGTCGATGCCGTTGTGGATCACGCGGATGCGCTCCGGAGCCACGCCGTACAGCGCCTGCACGTCCTCCTTCATCGCCTGCGAGACGGCGACCACTCCGTCCGCGTTCTGGTAGGCGGTGCGCTCGATCCAGGTGGTGACGTCGTACGCGGTGCCGAGCTGCTCCACCTTCCAGGGGCGGTGCGGCTCCAGCGAATGCGTGGTCAGCACCAGCCGCGCGCCGGTCAGCGGGCCGGCGAGCGAGCCGGCCAGGTGCGTGTACCACGTGTGGCAGTGCACGATGTCCGGCGCCTGCACCGCGCCCACCATCGCCAGGTTGCGGGCCAGTGCGTCCAGCAGCCGTTCGTGACGCGGGTCCTGCGCGGGCAGCTTCACCGGCACCGGGATGCCGCGCACGTGCAGGCTTCCGTCGCTCTCCCGCTGCTCCCCGAACGCCAGCACGTCCACCGTATGCGCGCCCTCCTCCAGCCGCGCCAACTCCCGCGACAGGTACTCCACGTGCACGCCCGCCCCGCCGTAGACGTGGGGCGGGTATTCGTTGGTGAGGAGGGCGATGCGCATGGACAGAGAGTGCGTTAGTGCGTTAGTGCGTGAGTGCGTTGAAAACCTATGTCATCCTGAGCGACGCGCCGCACCGGGCCTCGCCCGTACTCCAACCTGTGGCGCGGAGTGAAGGATCTACTGCGCGTAGCCGGAGGCCCGTGGTTAATCGCGGTCCTCGCGTTTCACCGGCTAGATCCTTCGGTCGCCGCAGAGCACCGTGCGCGGCCCCGGTCGGGGCGGGCTCCCTCAGGATGACAAAAGGGAGGGGGAGCGATGGATCTACTGCGCGTGGCGGGAGGACCATTTGGCAACTGCGGTCCTCGCGTTTCGCGGGCTAGATCCTTCGGTCGCCGCAGAGCATTGTGCGCCGCGCCGATCGGGGCGGGCTCCCTCAGGATGACAAAAGGGGGGGAGCGCTTCCGCCATCCAACGCACTCACGCACTAACGCACTCACGCACTTCTGTTCAAATCACCGTCCCATCCGGAATCTCCGCATTCTTTGGAATCACCACGATCCCGTCGCGGATGTACCAGTTGGGTCCCTCGCCCTCGCGGATGCCCTCGCGGTTGGTGATGATGCAGCGCTTGCCGATGGCCACGTTGCGGTCCACGATCGCGTTCTCAATGCGCGTACCCTCGCCGACGCCTGGGCGCAGGGGGCCCTGGGCGTAGTTGCGCGTCTCCCCTTCCTGCCACCCGTAGTAGTCCGACCCCAGGAGGACCGCGCGGTGGATGCGCGTGCCGCCGCAGATGTACGAGCGGATCCCTACCACCGAGTCCGTGATCTCGCTGTCCTCGATGATGCTCCCCTCCGCCACGATGGCGTGCTCCAGCCGCGTCCGCGTCATCTTGGCCGGCGGCAGCATGCGCGCGTTGGTGTACAGCGGCATCGCCGGATCGTACAGGTTGAACGCGGGGTGCGGCTGGGCCAGCATGATGCTCGTCTCGAAGTACGACCGCACCGTGCCGATGTCGTTCCAGTACCCGGAGAACGGGTACGCCACCACCTTGAGCTCGTCGATGGCGCTGGGGATGATCTGCTTGCCGAAGTCATGGTCGTCCGGCTTGCGGTCCAGCACGTCGCGCAGGGTGCCGGCGTTGAAGATGTAGATGCCCATCGACGCCAGGTAGATTCGCCCCGCGGCCTCCATCGCCGGCGTGGCCGGGCTCTCCTTGCCCGCCAGCTCCTCGCGCCGCGGCTTCTCGTAGAACGCCGTGATGCGGTGCGCCTCGTCGGTGTGCATGATGCCGAAGCCGGGCGCGTCCTCGGCCGTCACCGGCGTGGCGGCCACCGTGATGTCCGCGCCCGTGGCGTCGTGATGCGCCAGCATCTTGCGATAGTCCATCGCGTAGAGCTGGTCGCCCGAAAGGATGATGATGCGGTCGTGCGGCACGCTGCGGATGTGCGGCATCGACTGGCGCACCGCGTCCGCCGTCCCCTGGTACCACAGCTCCGACGAGGCGGTCTGCTCGGCCGCCAGGATCGTGACGAAGCCGCCGTGGAAGCGGTCGAAGACGTACGAGTGCGTGATGTGGCTGTTGAGGCTGGCGGAGTTGTACTGCGTCAGCACGAACATGCGGTACAGCCCGCTGCTGATGCAGTTGGAGATGGGGACGTCGATGAGGCGGTACTTGCCCGCGAGCGGCACGGCGGGTTTGGCGCGGTCCTTGGTCAGCGGGAAGAGGCGCGTCCCGGCGCCACCGCCGAGAATGACTGCGAGCATCTGGCTCATGGAATACGAACGGGCAGTGTGGGGTGTGATCCGGCACCGCGCGTAACGGCAAGAAGTTGGCCCATGCCCGCTCAGGCCGCGGGGGGACTGGACAAAGAGGCCGCGCGATGGCAGAATGTCCCCTACGTACCGAACTCCCCGCACGACCCCTCGCCGTACCGCCCCTCCTTCTCCCTCCCCGGCCTTGTCTCTTGAGCGACCCCGCATCCTCCGAACCGCCCCGCATCCTGATCGTTGACGACGACCTTTCCGTGCGCCGGCTGATCCGCGTCTTTCTGCAGGAGCGCGGCTACCACGTGCGCAGCGCCGCCGGCGCGGACGAGGCGCTGGAGCTGCTGGAGAACGAACGCTTCGACATCGTGGTGACCGACCTGCGCCTTCCCGTCTCCAGCGGGCTGGAGCTGCTGCAGGAGGTGCGCGCGCGCCTGCCCGGTGTGCGCAGCGTGCTGATGAGCGGCGACGCCGACGTGCCGGCCCTCGTCGGCGCGGTGGAGCGCGGGGTGGACGCGGTGCTGCTGAAGCCGTTCGAGCTGGACGAGCTGCGGCTGCAGGTGGAGCAGTCCGTGGCGCGGCAGCGGGCCGAGCGCGCCGCTGCCCGCGAGCGCGACCTGCTGGAGGCCCGCCTCCGCCATCGCGACGCGGAGAGCCGGCTCTGGATCCTGCGCGCTGCGCGGGCGCTGGTCACAGCCGTCGAGGTCAAGGACGCCTACACCGCCGGCCACGCCAAGCGCGTCACCGCCTACGCCATGTCCATGGCCGAGGTGACGGGCGGCATCGACCTGCTCCGCTACCCGCTCGCGGGCGACCTGCACGATGTGGGAAAGATCGGCATCCCGGATTCGGTGCTCAACAAGCCTGGGGCGCTCACCCTGGCCGAGTTGGAGCTGATGGAAGGGCACCCCGCGGCCGGCGCGCGCATCCTGGAGCCGCTGATCGACGATCCGCTGGTGCTCGGCGTGGTGCGCTGGCACCACGAGCGGTGGGACGGGCACGGCTACCCGGACGGGCTGGCGGGCGACCGCATCCCGCTGGCGGCGCGCGTCCTTGCCGTGGCCGACACGCTGGACGCCATGACCTCCGCCCGCGCCTACCGCGACGCCCTCCCCTGGGACGCGGCGGTGGCCGAGATCCGGCGCTGCTCCGGCACGCAGTTCGACCCCGCCGTGGTCGCCGCCTTCGAAGCCGCCCTCCCCGTGCTCCACGCACACTTCCGCGCCCACGACACCGCGCGCCGCGACCGCTAGGGAAAAGCATCACGCAGAGACACAGAGGGAACGGCAAGGGCACGGAAAACCCCTTTCGCCGTTCTCTCGGTTGCCTCTGTGGCTCTGTGTGAGGCCATCTGTTGACGTCTGCGTGGATTCGCGACGGCGTACAGAAGCCGGACACCGCCGCGCCCCCTCGTCCGCTCCTCCGTGCTCGCGTAAACGCATCGCGCGCAACCACTTGCGCAACCGCCGGTCATCGGCACGCTCCCTGCCTTTGCGGGGGTGCGCGGACATCCGTCCGCCACCCCCGCCAATCCGACCGGACGCCGATGCCCTCCATCCTGGACCCGCAGCCGCGTAGCATCCTGGCACGCCGATCCCATCGTCCCGCAGCAGTGACCCACGACCCGCTCCTCGCGCCCGAGCAGCTCCGCGACTGCCGCATCGTGGTGGCGGACGACGACCCGGGCGTCATCGAGGTGATGAAGCGCCTCCTGGCCCGCGCCGGCTATCGCCGCGTGTGGTACGCCACGCGCGGCGGCGAGGTGGCGCCGCTCTGCGCGGAGGTGGACCCCGACCTGGTGATCGTGGACCTGCGCATGCCGGACCGCCACGGCTTCGACGTCGTGCAGGACGTGCGCGCGCTGGCGGGCGGCGCCGTCCCCATCCTGGTGGTGACCGGCGAGGAGCGCGCGACGGTGGTGCAGCAGGCGCTGGCGTGCGGCGCGCGCGACTTCCTCTCCAAGCCGTTCGAGCCTGGGGAGGCGCTGCTGCGCATCCGCAACCTGCTGGAGGTGCGCACCCTCCATACGCAGTCGCTGGCCGCCGCCGAGGCGCGCTACCGCACCCTGGTGGAGGACGCCACCGACGCCATCTGCCGCACCGACACGCGGGGCGTGGTGACCTACGCCAACCCCTCCG
>DASVVI010000987.1:0-5768 GCA_036386635.1 Longimicrobium sp. | reverse complement strand
CTCGCACCAGCCGGGCGGCAGGAGGGTTGTAATCACCTCCCACTCGCGATTGAGGGTTGTTGCGTCCATGAGGGCACAGCATAAACTCCCCTTGGGACGCAGTCAACCTAAGTTAGCGCTTATGGGGATTCATCCCCCGGCAACGCGGCGCCGGTGCGCGCCCCCGGCACGATCCGCTCAACCAGAACCTGCGAAGGCAGGTTTCCCGCCGTTGTTGCTGCGGTTTCAACCGCCGGCCCCTACAACAACATCTGCGACGCGAGGCCCAGCAGCAGAAAGAACCCGAACATGTCCGTGAACGTCGTGACGAAGATGGACGATGCCACGGCCGGGTCGACGCCGATGCGTTCCAGCACGGTCGGGACGAGAGCACCCGCGAATCCGCCGATGGCGAGGTTCCCCCACATCGCCAGAAGCACCACCAGCGCCAGCCGCGGGTCGCCCTTGGTGGCGATGGAGAGCCCGTAGGCGGCAGCGGACGCTACGATCCCGGTGGCCAGCCCGTTGGTCGCGCCCACCAGCAGCTCCTTCACCAGCACCCCCCACGGGCGCCGGGTCCCCACGGTGAGCGCGAGGCGCCGAACGGTCACGGCGAGCGCCTGGGTGCCGGTGTTTCCGCCCATACCCGCGATCACGGGCATGCAAACCGCCAGCAGAGCGACCTTGCTCACCACGTCCTCGAAGGCGTACACCACCGACGCGGCGGCGAAGGCGGTGACCAGGTTGACGAAGAGCCATGGCAGCCGAGAGCGGACGGCTTCTCCCCAGCCGCCGCGCAGCTCCTCGCCCTGGGAGGTGCCGGCGAGGCCGAGGATGTCGCGCGTGTTCTCCTCCTCCATCACGTCCAGGACGTCGTCGAAGGTCACGCCGCCCAGCAGCCGCCCCGCGCCGTCCACCACCGCCACCACCGTGAGGTTGTAGCGCGACACCACGCGCGCCACCTCCTCGCGGTCCGTCTCCGGCAGGACGGTCGCGGGCACCTCCTCCAGCAGCTCCGTCACCTGCGCGGCGGGGGAGGCGCTCACCAGCCGGGCGAGCGGAAGGAAACCCTGGAGCACGCGCCGCCGGTCGACCACGAAGACGACGTACAGCTCCTCCATCTCATGCTCCTGCGCCTGCCGCCGCACCTCCTCGGTCGCCTCCGCGGCGGTGAGGCCCACGGGGATGGCGACCAGCTCCGTGGTCATGATGCCGCCGGCGGAATCCTCCGGGTAGCGCATCAGGTCGCGGATCTCGCCGGCGTCCTCCACCGGGAGCGCCGCGAGGACGCGGGCCTGGTCCTCCGGGTCCATCTCGCCGATCAGGTCCGCGGCGTCGTCGTCGGACATCTCGGCGACGACGGCGGCGATCTGCTCGTTCTCCAGGCCGGCGAGCGAGTCCTCAGGGTGCTCGTCCGGGTCCATCTCGGCCAGCGCCTCGGCGGCCAGAGCCGGGTCGCCGGCCAGCACGCGCACCGCGTGGGCGCGGTCCTCCTCGTCCAGCTCCTCCAGCAGGTCCGCGATGTCGCTGGCGTGCGGAACCTCATCCAGGAACGCGCGCAGCCCCGCGTCGTCCTCGTGCTCCAGGAGCTCGCGGAGGCGTGCGACGGAGAGCTGCTCGGAAGCGGGCGTCAAGCGCGGGCCAGGGGTGGGACGTGGCGAAGGATCATGCGTTTCCCGTGAGGAAGGAGCGCAGCAGCTCCTCCTGGCGGACGAACATCTCGGACTGCATGCGCTCGGGCCCGTCGGGGTGATGGTAGCCGAGGACGTGGAGGACGCCGTGCATCGTCACGCGCAGCACCTCCTCCTCCGCCGTCGCCCCGAACTCGGCGGCCTGGCGGACGGCCTGCTCCACGCCCACGTACACGTCGCCCAGCGGCGGCTCGTCGCCCTCGTGCATGGCGAAGGTGATGACGTCGGTGGGCCCCACGTGCTCCAGGTACTGGTCGTTCATCGCCGCGATGGCGCCGTCGGCCAGCAGCGCGACGGAAATCTCCGCGTCGGCCACGCCCTCGGCCCGCAGGACGTAGCGCACGGCGGCCTCCACGCGCTCCGGCTGGACGGGCGGCGCCACGCCCTCGCCCAGGCTCACCTCCACGATCGGCTCTTGCACGTTCACCCCGCGGCCCGGGTGGGCTCCGGCTCCTGCGCTTCCCGGGGGAGTTCCGGGGCGGGGACGGCGGAGGGATAGTCGAGGCGCTGGTGGTACATCCCCGACAGGACGCGGGCCAGCACCTCGCGCGTCGTGTGGATCTCGCGCAGCGTCAGCGGGCACTCGTCGAGCTGGCCGGCGGCGATCTTGGCGCCCACGATGCGGTCCACCAGCTCGCGGATCCGCTCCGGCGTGGGGTCCTGCAGCACGCGCGCCGCGGACTCCACCGAGTCGGCCATCATCACCACCGCCGTCTCGCGCGTCTGCGGCTTGGGGCCCAGGTACTGGAAGTCCGTCGCGTTGACGCGGGCGTCAGGGTCCGCGGCGCGGGCCTGATCCAGGAAGAAGGAGATCGACTGCGTGCCGTGGTGCTGCGTGATGAAGGCGCGCACCGTGGCCGGCACCTTGTACTCCTCCGCCAGCCGCACCCCTTCCACGACGTGGCTGCGCACGATGGCGGCGCTCATAGACGGCTTCAGCTTGTCGTGCGGATTGCGGCCGCGCGGCTGGTTCTCGATGAAGTAGTGCGGCTTGGCGATCTTGCCCACGTCGTGGTAGTACACCCCCACGCGGGCCAGCAGCGCGTTGGCGCCGATGGCGTTGCACACCGCCTCCGCCAGGTTCGCCACGCTGATGGTGTGCGCGTACGTCCCCGGCGCCTCCATGGAGAGCCGGCGCAGGAGCGGGTGGTTGGGATCGGCCAGCTCCAGCAGCGTCTGCGCGGTGGTAACGCGCGTGAACCACTCCGCCACGGGAAGGAAGCCGATGGCGAGCAGCGTGCACGCCGTCGCGTTCACCACGCCCCACAGCGCGGACCAGCCGATCACCTGCCACGGCTCGGCGCGCTGCAGCCCGACCGCCAGCGCGCACCCCGCGTACGCCGCCCCCACTACCCCAGCCACCGCCCACGTCTGCAGCCTTCGCTGCGCCAGCCGCACCCCAAACGACGCCGACGCCCCGCCCACCGCCGCCGAGAACGCTATCGCCGCGCCCAGGAAGGGCGTTT
This sequence comes from Longimicrobium sp., assembly GCA_036386635.1. Taxonomy (GTDB): domain Bacteria; phylum Gemmatimonadota; class Gemmatimonadetes; order Longimicrobiales; family Longimicrobiaceae; genus Longimicrobium. The sequence goes on along the minus strand of DASVVI010000987.1, from coordinate 2,632 downwards.
GCCCGCCGAGAAGGAGCGCCAGCACGAGCGCCGTCACCAGCGCCAGCCGTCCGCCCCAGAGCACGGCCACCACGAGGGTGGCAAAGGGCACCGGGATCAGCTCCGGCGGCAGCCCGCCGCGCGCCACCAGTGCCGCCATCCCCGAGACGGCCACGATCAGCACCGCCAGAAAGGAGACGGCGCGGTCGTCGTCGTACACCTGGAGCCGGGCCAGCCGCAGCAGGAAGCCGACGATGCCCAGCAGGAGCAGGTTGTATAGGATGGAGCCCAGGACGCGCCCCGTCGTGCGACCGCCGCCGCGCTCGTCACGCTGCGCATCGAGGGCGGCCTGGTAGGCGCGCAGGCGCTCCTCCTCGCGCTCCCCCACCTGCTCGCGCGCGCCTACGATCCTCTCGCCGGCCAGCACGCGCGCCTTCACGGGGTCGACCGCGGCGCGGGCACGGGCGCGGGCGGCGCGCGTCTCCGCCTCGTTGCGCGCCAGCGAGGGGCGGAAGTAGCGCACCAGCAGGAGGCGCTGCAGCTCCGCCGCGTCCGCGCCCAGCTCGGGCGGGAGCGCCGCGGCGGCGCCGCTGAAGAACTCGTCCGCCGTGTGCAGCGAGTCGGACGGCACCAGCCGCTCGCCGTCCGGCAGGCCGCGCACGCGCACGGCCGGGAGGCGATTGCGCTCGGCGGCACCCCGCGCGATCCCCTGCCCGAAGCGCTCGCGGACAGTGGCCTCTGTGGCCGCCGCCAGCATCGACCGCCGCGAGGAATCGCCCAGCACCTCGGCCGCGCCCAGCGTCGTGGGGACCCGTGCAGCGGCCAGGGCGCGGCGCACCGCGAGATCGCGCCCGGCCGGCGGCGCGGCGGCGAGCTGGCGGTCCACCGACGCAAAGAAGACCCGCAGGCCGCGCACGACGCTGTCCGCGGCGGTGGGGTCGAAGTCGTAGACCGGGGGGATGCCGCTGGCGGCTTCGTCCTGGTCGTGGCGCAGCTCCTCGGTGGTCTTGGGGATCTGGAAGGGGATCTCCGCCACCACGTCCTTGCGCGCCACCACGCCGCGCTCCAGCACCGGCGTGTCCGACCCGCGCGCCGCGGGGAAGAGCGCGGTCACGGCCCCCGCCGTGCCCAGGAGCAGGGCCAAGCGGAAGCCGTGGTGGCGCAGGCGCCGCGCGCGGGTCCAGGGCGCATCGTCCCCGGCGGGGCGCAGCGCGGCCCGCCGTTCGGGCCGGGGCAGCTCCGCGGCGGCGGGCTTCATCAGGAAGCCACCGGCTCCTGGCTGCCGTCGGGCACCGTCTCGCCACTGGCGGCGGCGTACGCCTCGATGATCTCCTTCACCAGACGGTGGCGGATGACGTCGCGCCCGCTCAGGTACGAGAAGGCGATCCCCTCGATCCCCTTCAGCACCTGCTCCACCTCGATCAGCCCCGAATCGCCCTTGTTGGGGAGGTCGATCTGCGTCTTGTCGCCCGTGATCACCGCCTTGGAGTTCAGCCCCAGGCGGGTGAGGAACATCTTCATCTGCGCGCGCGTGGCGTTCTGCGCCTCGTCCAGGATCACGAAGGCGTCCTGCAGCGTGCGCCCGCGCATGTACGCCAGCGGCGCGATCTCGATGGAGCGGCTCTCCATCGCCCTGCGCAGCCGGTCGGGCGGGATCATGTCTTCCAGCGAGTCGTACAGCGGGCGCAGGTACGGATCGATCTTCTCCTGCAGGTCGCCCGGCAGGAAGCCCAGGTTCTCGCCGGCTTCCACGGCGGGGCGCGCCAGGATGATGCGCTTCACCCGCTTCTTGAATAGCGCGTCCACCGCCATGGCGACGGCCAGGTAGGTCTTGCCCGTACCCGCCGGCCCGATCCCGACCGTGATGTCGTTCTCCTCGATGTTCTGGAGGTACGCCGCCTGCCCCTCGGACTTGGGGGTGATGGCGCGGCGCACGCCCGGCACCACGACGCGCCCCGGATCGGCCAGCTTCCCCACCCCGTTGCCGGAGCGGGACGCGTCGAAGAAGCGCGCCACGTCGTCGGTGCCAAAGGGCACGCCGGTGCGCGCCATCTGGATCATGTGCTGCGCGACGGGAACGGTGCGCTCCACGTCTTCGAGCCGCCCACTGAGGAGGAGGTGGTCGTCGCGCAGCACCACGCGCAGCCCGGACACGCGCCCGAGCTCGGTGAGATTCGCGTCGTTCACCCCGCCCAGCGCGAGCGGGTCCGCCCCTTCGGCGGGAAGCCGGTGCTGAACCGGCGATGAAGTATCAGGCATTGAGTTATGCTGCGGGTGTATGTAGAACTGAAAGTGCCAAGTGCCTAGTGCCAAGTGCCTGGTGGGGGCGCGATTCATCGCGCCCGTGCCCGCCGTTGCGCACGCCGACCGTCGTAGGGGCAGACCTGCGTGTCTGCCCACCCCTGCCCCGCCCCGGCCTACGCATTGCGCACCACCGCCTGGTAGGGGCGGCCCCATGTGGCCGCCCGTGCCCTCCCCCGCCCCGCCCCCTGCGCGCGTACCACCCAAACCCTCTTTTGTCATCCTGAGGGAGCCCGCCGGACGGAACACGGCAGAGCAAGCCGACCTCCCTGCGGCGACCGAAGTATCTAGCCGGCGAGGCAGGAGAACGGTGCGCGACACGCCCGACCTCCCGTTACGCGCAGTAGATCCT
>DASVVI010000986.1:0-5314 GCA_036386635.1 Longimicrobium sp. | reverse complement strand
CCAGCATGAGAAGGCAGCCGATGATGCCCACTACGGCGCTCCGCTCCGGCAGCACGAGCATGAGAAGGATGACCGGCACGAGGAAAATGGCCGAGGCGAGCACCACCACGTCGTAGTGCGACAGGAAGATCTGGTACGCTGTGCTGAGGATCTCCCCGGGGCGGCGGGCGCGGGGCTGAAGGGCCTGCATGGTCTCTCGGATTTGGGGATGGTTTCGCGCGCGGGTGGGAAAGCAAATGATAATACGGAGACGTGCGGGCAAGAACAGCCGCTCACCCGCTTCGCGATAGCGCCGTCAGACCGGCGGCGGGTCCAGCGTCCACAGGTGGCAGCGCGCGCTGACCGTGGTTCCGTCGGGCGCGGGGAGCTCGATGTTGCGGACGGGGCCGGCTGCCTCGGCGTAGCCCTTCACGGCCAGGGAGGCGCCCATCACCTGCTCGTCGCGCGGGAGGGTGCGCAGGACGTCCTGGCTGAGGAAGACGACCAGCTTTGCGCGCGGGCGGGTGATGGCCACGTTGAAGCGGTTCGGATTGAGGAGGAACGACGCCTCCCGCTCCGCGTACTCGCGATCCGCCACGGCGTAGGAGACGACGATCATCTCGCGCTCGTTCCCTTGCATCCGCTCCACGGTGTCGACCACGGGAAGCTCCTCGCGCGGCCAGCCGCCCGCCACCAGCTCGCCAAGGATGGCGCTGTTCTGCGCGCGGTGTGGCGAGATGGCGGCGAACGCGTGCGCGCGGAACGTCTCGGCCGTGTACGCCTCGCCGGTGGAAGGGTCGCGCATCGCGGCGCGCGCCAGGCGCGCGAGACGGGCGACGAGGGCGGCTTCGAACGGGTTGCGGGCAGTGGCGCGCACGCCGTCGTAGGTGCAGAAGACGACCGCGTCGTCGGGGCGGAAGAAGGTGTCCCAGAGGAGCGCGTCCAATAGGTCGGCGAAGGCAGCGGGTGCTTCCAGCGTGAGCCGCCAGTCCGGCACCTTGGAGACGAGCCCCGGATAGAAGACGCGGCGCGGGTAGCGCACGAGCGCCTGGTTCATCCGCCGGCTCTCGCGCAGCATGAAATGCCCGAACTTCGCGGAGAAGTGCGAGAATGCGGAGCCGAAGAGGGTGTTCTCCGCGTCGTAGCTGCCGCGGATGATGGGGGCGAGCTGCCGGTCGTCGCCGCACAGGATCACGCGCCCGCCGCGGCGGATGGACGAGAGCGCGATCAGCGAGTCCGCCACCTTCATCTGCGACGCCTCGTCGATCACCACCACGTCGAAGAGCGGGCGGACCGGCGCGTCGCCCGACTCCTCCTCTTCATCCGACGAGGCGCCGTTCATCGCGCGCATCTGCTTCCACAGCGACCACACGGTGGAGCCCACCACGACCGGCTCGTTGCCCGCGTCGGACTCGGCGAGGATGCGCTTGAGGTGCGTGTCCGGATGAAGGGCGTCGAGGCCGTGCAGGTCGGCGTCGGCCTCGCTTCCCCGCCCTTCCAGCTTCACCAGGCGCAGCGGGTTGGGGATGCCGCTCGCCGCCAACTCGCGCGCGATCCGCACGAGCACGTTGACGACAGCGCGGTGCGTGGCGGCGCTCACCAGGATGCGGCAGGGCCGCCCCTCGCGCTTGGCCGCCGCCGCGATGCCGATCAGCATCCACGCCAGCAGGTACGTCTTCCCCGTCCCCGGCGGCCCCCAGACGACGGAGATCTCCCTCTCAAAGACGCCGCGCCACGCCTCCTCCTGCTCCGCGTTCAGCACCGGTCGGCCGAATGCGGCGCTCGCGGGTGCCACGGCGTCTTCCCAGGCGGCATCCGCGTCGAAGGGCGCCAGGAGCCAGTCCGCCGGTCGCTCGCCGCGCAGCAGCCCGCGCACGAGATCCGCCTCCCCGCGCCCCGCGGCAAGGGCGCGCAGGGTGGCGACGACGCGGCGGGTGTTGAAGTCGGCCTCCGCCTTGTCCAGCACGCAGACGCGGCCGAAGTCGATCAACCCTTCCTTCTCCGCGCGCGCAAAGCCGTACTCGGACGCCAGCGTCATGCGCGGCGGGTCGGCGGCGAGGTCGTAGTCCACCAGCTCCGCGGCCAGCTTGCGGCGCAGCCACGGCTTGTGGTGCGTGTCGGTGAGCGTGTGGCCGTCGTCGTTGGTCAGGAGGAGCGCGAAGTCGCCGGGGCGGAACTTGGCCTCGCGGCACTCGGGATCGAAGCTGAACACCGCGCTGCCATCCTCCCGCATTTCCTCCAGCGCAACGCCGCTGATGCACTCGAAGCGGCGCGCGCGGTCGTGCGTGGGGAGCGCATGGAGAGTGCGGATGGCGGTGCTCTCCTCCGCCGCCTCCAGCTCGGTGAGCATGCGCAGCGATTCTAAGACTGGGTCGGTAATGGGATCGCCCGATGACGGGTTCGCGGCGAACGTCGCGGCCTGCAGCTTCAGGCGCGTTTCGCCCTTGCGCCGCAATGTCCGGTCGCGGACGGCGCGCACCACGGAGTCCAGCGCCGCCAGCTTCGACTCCACCGTTCGCACGATCTCCGCGCGCACCTCGTCCGGGCTCTGCTCCAGCTCGCCGACGCGAAAGGGGCGGCGGTTCCAGACGTTGTGGATGCGCTCGAACGCCACCTGGCTGGAGAAGGGCGATCCGTACGTGCCACGTGGACGATGCACCCACGGCTTCAGCTCCGGCTGCAGCGCCTCGGAGACGCGCCCCAGCTCCCATGCGTACGGCACCGGGATGGCGTACAGCTCCGCCACGACATCCAGCAGGATCGTTCCCGGCGCGGTGGATGCCTGCCTCGCACCGTCGCCACCGGGGAAGAGGAGCGCGGCCATCGCGGCGATGGCGGGCTGCGCATCCACGTCCCCCAGGTGGCGCTGAAGGAGCCCGCGCAGGATCTCCATCTCCACCGAATCGTAGACGAAGAAGTGCATTGAGCGCCCCGGGTTCGCCTCCTCCGCGAGCGCCGCGCCGAGGTGGTCCAGGAACTCGCCCAGCATCCGCCGCTCCGCCCGCGGATGCTCCCGCTCACACACGAAGACGCGCGCCCTTCCCCGCCCTCCCGCCTCCACCCTCGCCCCGACCGCGAAGCAAAGTCCGGTGACGGGATCGCTCTCGGCCGTCAGGAGGATACGCACCCCCTCGCCCATCCCCATGCGGTGGGTGCGCCCCTCTACGTCGAAGACCTTGTTGAAGCGGAGCGCCTGCACGCGCGCCTTGAGCTGCGCCTCGTGGGCCTCCAGCGCGTGCGAGCCGGTGTACACGCCCTTGTTGAACCCGCGCTTCTGCAGCTCGCCCACCGTGCGGATGCCGCGCGCGTTCAGCACCTGCCGCGCGACGGGCGTGATCCCGTGCACGCGCGACAGGTCGTCCTCGCGGTCGGCCTGGGCGCGGCAATGGTCGAAGAAGCCGCACCCCGCGCACAGGGGCATCAGGTGCCACGCGGCCTCGGCGGGGGTGCACGCCGCCACGCGCGCCAGGTCCTCGCGCAGCAGCTCGCGCACGTGGTGCCGGTACGCGGCCAGTGCGAACGGGCGCGGCTTGGCGGCGCCGCGCGTCCAGATCCACCCGCGCCTCGTCTCCGCCACGCCGTCGATCCCCTCCGCGCGGCAGACTTCCTCGAGCAGGAGCCCGTAGAACGCCACCTGCGCGAAGTGCTGCAGCGTCCCGTTGCGGCTCCACTTGATGTCCACGACTCCGAACCGCGCCCGCCCGTCCCTGCCGCGCCGGATGCGGATCAGGTCCGGCTGCGCGGGCTGGATGGCGATGCGCGGATCGATCCCGTGCCGTGCCGCGAACGCCGCAGGGTCCCGCAGAAGGAGCTCCGGCTGCACGATCCACCGCGTCTCCCCCGGATCGCGCAGCGCCTCGACCACGCGATCGTACGCAAGCTTGACTGCGTCCCCGTGCTCGTTGTGCCCGGCCGAGAGCACGGCGCCGGGAAAGCGTCGTTCGAGCTGCGCCAGCTTCCGCCGCTCGAAGATCCGCCCCGCCTGCGTGAGGAGCCCCATGCCCGGCCGCGCGCTCGCCTTCGGGATCTCGAGGCCGCGCAACGCGGGCGGCACCATCTCCCAACGGAGGCGGCGGTCGCAGCGGAAGCGGAAGTGCTGTGCGGCAAGCGACCCGGTGAGGCGGAGCGCCGGATCTTCGGGGTGGACCATGCAAACGGGTGCGGACGTGGGCTGGAATCGGAAACGGATGGTACCGGGACGAGGGGGTGCGGCACAAGCGGAGAGAAGCCGAAGGCCCCACCCCGGGCCCCCCCGGGCCCCTCCCCCGCTCGTTCCTCGCGGCCCCTCCCCCAAAACTGCCTGGGGGAGGGGCGGAGGCGGGCATCGGCCTCGATCGCGCAGGCCGCGGCGCGTTGGCGCCTACCAGTCGCGGGCGGCGCGCTGGCCGGGCGGGGCTTCGCGCAGCTTGCTGCGCTGGAGCTCGCGCTCGTCGCGCTCGGCGGCGGAGAGGATGCTCTCGGCCTCGCCGCGCGAGAGGTTCGGATCGCCGGGGCCGGCGCTGGAGCGCGTCGGCTGCGGCGGGCCGGGCGCGGGCTGCGGCGCGCCTTTGTCCTGGTCGTCCTCCCCCCCGCCCGAGTCGTCTTCCCCGCCTCTGCCGCCCCCGTCACTCCGCGGCGGGTCACCCAGCAGACGCTGGGCGAGCTCCAGGTTCCACTTCGCGTCGCGGTCCGCGGGGTCCAGGAGGAGCGCGCGCTTGTACTGGGCGATCGCCCGGCGCAACGGTTCCGTGCGGTCAGCGTTCTCGGACGAATCGCTGAAAGCGGGCTCCAGCTCCGTGTTGCCGATGTTGTAGTGCGCCCGCTCGCCCAGCATCCGTCCCGAGCCTGGAACCGCCGCCGCCAGTTGCGCCCGCGCCTCGTCGAAGCGCCGCAGCCGCAGCAGCGCCGTCCCCAGATTGTACCGCGCCACCCGCGACGTATCCCCGCCCTCCACCGCCCGCGCATACCCCTCCGCCGCCTCGCGCACCTCACCCCGCCTGTACTGCGCATTCGGCGACTCCGCGCACCCCCCCAGCAGCAAGAACACCAGGGGCAAGACGCACCAGAAACGCCCGCCCAGGCTCGAACATGGACCTCCCCCCCTCCCCCGCCCTGCGCCCCCGCAGGCGGGGGAGGGGGCCGGGGGGAGGGGGCCCACCGCCCTCACCCCCACGCCTCCTCCTCGCGCACGCGCCGCCGCCTGCGCAGCACCCCCGATTCCAGCACCGAATCCAGCGCCAGCAGCGCGATGGCGGCGCCCAGAAACCACTCGTAGCGGTTCCCCGGCCGCACCTGCGTCCAGTTCGGCCCGCCGGGGCGCACGGTGCTCACCGCCGCCGCCAGCTCCGCCGCCGAC
>DASVVI010000985.1:0-4935 GCA_036386635.1 Longimicrobium sp. | reverse complement strand
CGCCCCGCCGCGGCCGGCCTGGAGCTGCGCTCCGGCTTCGACGACCAGGCGTGGGAGCTCCTCTGGGGCGCCAACCTCCTCGGCCTATCCACCCGCTGCCGGCTCGCGAATGCGGGATACAAGGGCGCCGTCTACCAGGTGGATGAGAAGCGCGAGCACCGCTTCCACGCCGTCCGCTCGGCCCCTGCGCTCCTGGGCGGCGCCACCGCGCTGGTCAACGCCGCCACGCGCGCATCGCACACCTTTGCCAGCGGCGGCGACCCCGGCGTGCTGGACGACGGCGCGCGCACGCCCACCCTCGCCGCCTTCAAGCTGCGGCTGGAGCGGGAGAGCCAGCGCGCGCTCGGCTCGGCGGTCGGCGTGGAGGGCACGTCTACCCATCCGGCGCTCAAGGCGGGCGACACCGTGCACGTCTCCGACGCGGGCACCTTCAAGCTGGCGGCGACGGGCAAGTTCGGCCTCGTGCGCGTGACGCACCGCTGGGACGGGGCGCACTACTCCAACGAGTTCGCCGCGAGTCCATGGGCCGCCTTCACCAGCGAGACGCGCCCGCCGCGCCCGCTCGCCCCCGGCTTCGTGACGGCCGAGGTCGTGGACAACCGCGATCCGCAGGGGCTCGGACGGCTGCGCGTGCGCTACCGGTGGCAGGACCAGCCCGCGCGCACCCTCTGGATGCGCGTCGCCACGCCGCACGCGGGGAACGGGCGCGGGATGCTCTTCCTCCCCGAACCGGGCGACGAGGTGGTGGTCGCATTCGAGCAGGGGGACCCGGAGCGGCCCTGCGTCATGGGGAGCGTGTGGAACGGCAAGGACCGCGCGCCGCACCAGAGCGGGGTGCAGCGCATCGTCACCAGGAGCGGCAACGCGCTGCACCTCAATGACGCGCAGGGGAAGGAGACCGTCGAGATCCACACCGCAAAGGGCACCTGCCTGATCCAGCTCAGCAACGACGCGGGCGGCGTCCCCACCATCACGCTGCACGCCGAGGGCGACCTCGCGCTGGAAGCCACGGGCGAGATCCGCATGTCGTGCACGCGCCTGGTGCAAAAGGTGGAGGAGGACGCGTCGCGCGAGGTGGGCGGCGCGGAGCAGCTCAAGGTGGGGAAGGGGCTGAAGGTCACCACGGGCAACGAGCTGGCCCTCTCCGCCGGCACCAGTGCGACGCTGCAGGCCGCGGCGAAGCTGGAGACGATCGCGGGCGCCACCAACACCATCGCGGGCGCCACCGTGCAGATCCAGCCACCGGGGCACGTCAAGCAGAGAGTGCGCATCGAGGGGCTGACGCTGAAAGGCTCGGTGCACGGCGCGCGGGCGGTCCCCGCGCTCGCTCCCGGCACCAGTACGGCGGACTCCCGCACGCCACGAGCAGGCACGCGGCGGCCTCCCGCGCGGCCCGCCGCCGCGCAGCAGAACCGGGCTCCGTTCTACGTCACGCGAGTCACGGGGCAGGTGGCGGGGGGGCAGCCGGGCACCTCCATCCAGGCGCAAAAAAACACGACCGTGGTCTTCACCGCCGACCAGTTCACCCGCACCCCCGCCGCCGCCGAGCTGCAGCAGATCCAGTGGGGAGTGCGGATTGGAAGCGGCGCGATGGAGGCGCATTCCACGCGTGGCCAGCAGTTCAGGCTGCGCCTGGAGGACCGGCACGACGGCCACCAGGTGCGCGTCTACGCCTTCAAACAGAGCGCGACCGACCGGGTGAGCGTATCCGTGCAGGTCGGGATCGCGCGGAGGAGGCTCGCGAACGAGGCGGAGGGACGGCGCATACTCCAGGCGGCCAGGGACAGCGGAGAATGGCGCTACACTCAAGGCGTGCCCAACACTCCCACGCTGTACCACGACCCCCGCGGAGGTGACTGCACGGACCTCGTTCGTCTCGCGACACGGCGCGCGCTGGGCACGCATTGGCGAAGCAGCTACAAGGCGAGCACCGCGATGTTCCGCTCTGGCGACCACCCGGGCTTCGAGCGAGTCACCACGCCGCAGGTGGGCGACGTCGTTGTGGAAGGCGGGCACGCCGGCATCTACTCACATACCGACGCCGACGGAAAAGTTTTAGGATGGGCGAACAACGGGAGTCCAGGCAGGCGGGGCCGTCCGTACCGGGACCGCGAGACCGGCCTTCGACCCTTTAACCAGGGATGGTTCGGAGATGGAGGAGCTCATTTTTTTCGCGCGATCGTGCACCCGTAAGGGCTCGTCCATCCGCGCGTTTGGCATCGCGATGATGTGTGTCGCCGCCCTGTCGTCGTGCGCTGAGCCGCGAGCTGAGGCCGAGCCAGCTCACCCGGCCAGAGTCGGAATTCCAGACGCTGAGGAGAGCGTACGGCGGTATCTGGAGAACGCGGTTTACACGCGAGTGCCGGCGGAGGAGGCGGGCGAGGAGATCTGCGAGTCGGCGGCTACGTATCCGCTCCTTGCTCTCGCGCAATACCGGGTTCTGGGGTCCGAGATGCGTGGGGATACGGCGCTGGTCGAGGCTGAGGTGTCGAGTGTCGCGACGCTCGACCAGCATCCCCACGCCGCTGACAGATACGTCATTTCGCAGGGCGTTCGTACGGACACTCTCCACTTCCCGCTGCTGCGGGCCGGAGCCACGCCGGCGTGGCGGATCTGCGGCTACGCGCGCGAGTTCATCGACTTCTTTGGGCCGAACGATCTGGAGGATTCGACCGTGGAGTGGCGTCCAAAGGGTGCGTCGTGGCAGACGCTGAGAGCAGCGGTGGACTCCGTGCGGGGCGCCGCGAAGCGCTGACGGCCTGAGGCTACGCGCCGGGCCCCGCGCCGTCGACGAGCTGGCGGATGATCGTCCTGCCGCCACCTGCCACCTGCAGGAACTCGCGGACGTGCTCCACCACCGCGGGCTGGGACGGCGCCTCGAGGTAGGCGTATCCGATGGCGTCGCCCTTTCGCTCCGAGACCGAGTATTCGCCGTCCGCCAGCGTGACCTCGGTGGTCATCGGCGCGAACATGCCCTGCGAGATCAGGACGCCGGCCTCGCTCGAGCGGCGAGCATAGTCGATCATGTCGCTGCCCGGCCCGGAGGACTGCTCCGCCGCGGGCCAGTATATCACGAGAAAACGCATATCCATGCTCCTTTATCGGGTGTGCCGCGATGTATCGGCGTCGGTGTGGTTCGTGAGCACCTCGGCCACCATCCAGGCGGCTCCGGCGCAGGCGAGCGTGACGCCGGTGCCGCCCCACGGGATGTGCTGGTTGGGCGCGTTGAAGATCTTGGGCATCCAGATGAGAACGCCGAACGACATCAGCAGCGCCGTCAGCAGCCACGCGGCAAGGGTCGCCATGATCCCCGACATCAGCGCGAGCCCGGCGAGCAGCATCGCCCATCCGGTGGCGAGCGCCCAAAACCTCTGCGAGAAGGGGAACCACGTCGGCACCATCGCCGACGTTTGCGGGACGGCGGTGAAGTGCGCGATGCCGAACGAGACGATGCAGATCCCGAAGACCACGCGGCCGATCAGCACGGTACGAGCGGTCCATCCTGGTGATGACGGCGCGAGCGCGGCGTACATCATCAGCGCGGCGACGGTGAGGCAGAACTGCTGCGCGAAGCCGGACCACACGCCGAACAGGTGCGGATAGTTGATCATGCGCGGCATCCAGAGCAGCGCGGCGAGCAGGTAGAGCACTGCGAGCGCGAGGAGGCCGGCGGGCGTCGTCCGGCGCCACTGCACCGCCAGCCCGCCCGCGAGGAACGCCGCCCCGGCGATGTAGGCGAGGGCCTGGCGAAACGGCATCCAATCCTGAACCGGATGCCAGAACATGGCGAAGTCGCCCCACGCCAGCCCGCTGGCTCCGAGCATGATGGCGCCAATGCCGAACACGTGGCGACCGGGCTTCCAGGCTGATGCGATCATCGGCGATTGCTCTCGCGCGGTGAAGTGTGAGGCTGCCGCATGCGGCGATCCGCGCGCGTTGCACGTTCAACTATGGCGACGAACGGGAGGCCGGCGGACAGACAGGCGCGTGGAGGCGCGTGAATCCGCTACGCGCCTCTGCTCCGATGCGGCTACCGCGCCCGCAGCTCCATCGCGCGGAAGTCGAGCGTCATCGACTCGAGCTGGCTGAACACGTCCTGCCCGAGGTTGCCGAAGAGGAATTCGCTGCGCTCCATCGTGGACTCGGTGAGCACGCGGACGTCGCGGAGGGTGACGGGCCGGCCCGCGATGTCGAGCTGTACGGAGGGGAGAGCGTACGCGGGCACCTGGCGGATTCCGGCAGCCCCGCCCATGCCGACCGTCGTGGAGGTTCCCTTCATCACCTCCTCGCGGTTGGCCGCCAAAAAGGGAGGGAAGAGCGACGTCGTCTGGGCGCCGGTGTCCAGCCCCACGTGCATCCGCCGGCCCGCGTGGCTGACCGCGAGGCGCGGCGCCATTCCGTCGAGGCAGAGGTTGGATGCGGCGCCGGGGCGCGCGGACGGTGCGGGTGCCTCGAGCACGATGCCGCCCGCGCGCAGATGGGTCGCGGGGCCGAGCGCCGCGATCACCGGGTACCCGACGATTCCGCGGATGCGGTAGCCGATCTGCGGAAAGGAGAGGCTGGCGGCGGGGAGCACCAGGAAGACGGCGTTGCGGACAGTCGCCCCGCCCAGCCTGAGCTCCGGCGCCACGGCGAGGCGCGCCGCGCTCCGCTGCCCCGTGGCCGAGCCCACCTGCACCGCCGCCTCCACGATTCGGAGCCCCAGCTCCACCGCCGTGGAGTCGGTGATGGTGGAGAGGCCCGCGCCGGTGTCCCACACGAAGGGGATGCGCTTTCCGCCGACCGCCACCTCGGTTGTCAGCAGCCCGGCCCTGTCGCGCGCCGTCTCCAGGCGCACTTCCGGCGCGCGCTCCACCGTCTGCGGCGGCACGGCGGCGAGGGCGCCCCACAGCGCGGCCGCGTTCGCCGCCTCCGCGCGCGCCGCGGAGTCGCGCG
>DASVVI010000984.1:0-26789 GCA_036386635.1 Longimicrobium sp. | reverse complement strand
CATCGACGGCAAGCTGGACGAGGCCGCGTGGGCCGCGGCGGGCGTGGCGGACGCATTCACCGAGAGCTACCCAAACCCGCGAGCGGCGGCGCGGGAGCGCACCGAGGCCCGCATCCTCTTCGACGACGCGGCGGTGTACGTGGGCGTGCGGATGTACGACTCGCGCCCGGACTCCATCGCGGCCCAGCTCGCGCGGCGCGACGCCACCGGGATCTACTCGGACTGGGTGCACGTGATGCTGGACACCTACCACGACCGGCGCACCGGCTTCCGCTTCGCCGTGAACCCACGGGGCGTGAAAAAGGACTCCTTCCACTTCGACGACACCAACGAGGACCTGAGCTGGGACGCCGTGTGGGAGGTGGCGACGCAGGTGGACTCGGCGGGGTGGACGGCGGAGTACCGCATTCCGCTGTCGCAGCTCCGCTACGGCGCGCGCGAGCCGGCCAGCGGGCGCGTGTGGGGCGTGCAGGTGCAGCGCGACGTGGCCCGGCGCGAGGAGCGCACCTCGTGGTCGCCGTGGACGCAGAGCGACGGCGGCTTCGTGTCGCGCTTCGGCGATATGGCGGGGCTGGAGGGGCTGCGCACGCCGCGCCGCCTGGAGATCCAGCCGTACACCAGCGCCCGCGTGGACCGCTCGCCGCAGGGTGACGCCGCGAACCCCTTCTTCCGCGCCAACGACATGACCGCCTCGGCGGGCGTGGACGTCAAGTACGGGCTCCCCTCCGGCCTCACGCTGACCGCGACGGTCAATCCGGACTTCGGCCAGGTGGAGGTGGACCCGGCGGTGGTGAACCTGAGCGCGTTCGAGGTGCAGTTCCCGGAGCGGCGCCCCTTCTTCACCGAGGGCACGGACATCTTTCGCTTCGGCCATCCCACCAACTCCTTCAACAACTACGGGTTCACGCAGCCCTTCTACTCGCGCCGCATCGGGCGGCGGCCGCAGCGCTCGCTGGGCGGGCGGATCGGCGAGGACGAGGTGCTCTTCACCGACGCGCCGGAGCAGACGACCATCGCCGCGGCGGCCAAGCTGAGCGGGCGCACGCGGGGCGGCTGGTCCGTCGGCATCCTGGACGCGGTCACCACCGGCGAGAACGCTACGTTCCTCGGCCGGCGCATTGTGGACGGCGACACGGTGCTGGGTGAGCGTTCGGCACTGGTGGAGCCGCTCTCCAACTACTTCGCGGGGCGCGTGCGGCGCGACCTGAGTGGCGGGCAGAGCGTGGCGGGCGCAATGTTCACATCCACCCACCGCGACCTGGGCGACGCGGCGTTGGGCGGAATGCTCCGCTCGTCCGCGTACATGGGCGGCGTGGACTTCGACCACTCGTGGGGGAAGCGGACCTGGGACGTGAACGGCTTCCTCTCCGGGAGCACAATCGCGGGGGAGCGCGGGGTGATAGCGGCGGCGCAGAACGCATCGACCCGCTACTTCGACCGTCCCGATGCGGACCACCTGCGGCTGGACAGCACCGCCACGCGGCTCGATGGGTACGCCGGCGCTCTGGCCCTCGCCAAAACGAGCGGCAAGCACTGGCTGGGCTCGCTCACCATCCAGACGGTGAGCCCCGGCTTCGAGGTCAACGACGCCGGCTTCCAGACCCGCGCCGACTCGCGCTCTCTGTCCACTTTCGTCATGTACCGCGAGACGCGCGCGGGGCCCCGCTTCCGCAACTACAACGCGTTCGCGTACAGCAACCACGCCTTCAACTTCGGTGGCGACGAGATCTTCGAGGCGTACAACGTGGGCGGCAACGTGCAGCTCGCCAACTTCTGGACGCTGGGCGGGCGGGTGGGCGGGAGCCCGGAGTACTTCAACGACCGCCTGACGCGCGGCGGTCCGCTGGCCAGCGTGCCCGCGCAGTGGAGCACGGGGCTGAACGTGCGCTCGGACAGCCGCAAGCGGGTGATCGGCGGGCTGAACCTGAGCTACCGCACCGACACGTCCGGCGAGTTCGACCACGTGGTGGGGGTGACGCTGGACGCGCGGCCCAGCTCGGCGGTGCGCGTGCGGCTGGAGCCGCAATGGGTCAACGAAAAGGACACCGACCAGTTCATCCGCTCCCTGCCCGACTCGCTGGCGCGCGCCACCTTTGGCCGCCGCTACGTCTTCGCGGACCTGGAGCAGACCACGGTGGCACTGGGGACGCGCGTGGACTGGACGTTCACGCCACGCCTGAGCCTGGAGCTGTTCGCGCAGCCCTTCTTCGTGCGCGGCGACTTCCGCGACTACAAGGAGTTCGAGACGCCGGGCGAGTACCGCTTCCGTGTCTACGGCCGCGACGGCGGGACGGCTGTGCGCAACGACACCACCGGCGTCGTTACCCTGGACGCGGACGGGGCCGGTCCCTCCGCCCCCTTTCGCGTGGCGCGCGGCTTCGGCGAGCGCGACTTCTCGCTGCGCAGCCTGCGGGGCAACGCCGTGTTGCGCTGGGAGTACCGCCCGGGCTCCGTGCTCTTCTTCGTCTGGCAGCAGGACCGCAGCGGGCTGGACTTCACCGGCGACTTCATGGACGCGCGCAACGACGGCTCCATCCTGCACGACCCCGCCCGCAACATCTTCCTGGTGAAGGCGACGTACTGGATCGGGAGTTGAGGATATGCGTACTCACGCGGGAATCTGGGGAATGCTGGTGCTTCTTGGCTGCGCCGGCACGCGGGGGCATGGTGCGGCCGACGCCGGGAGCGACCGAGTCCGCGCGGAGCTCGTACGGCTCTACGAGGTGAACAGGCAGGCGTTTCTCGGCCGCGATCCAGATGCCGTTATGGCGTTGCGAGCCGACGACTTCCACAGCCAGACGCCGGACGGCCGAACGCACGACCGGGCCGCGATGGAGCTTTACATCCGGGGCTTCATCAACGGTGTGGAGCGTTGGAACAGCCTGACTTTTCGCATCGACAGCCTTGCCGTTCGCGGGGACACCGCCGAGGCAACCGTGACCCAGCACGCGGACCGGATGGCGCTTCGTGAGGACAACCGCGTCCATCATGTTGAAACGTGGGTCACACAGCGGGAAAGCTGGGTGCATACGCGGAATGGCTGGCGAATGTGGCGCGTCGACCAGCTGCGGGGGCAACGGCGGCGGGTGGATGGGCAGCCCGGATGAGCGCGCTCCGCGTGCATCGGAGGAAATGGTCTCACGCGAAGGCGCCAAGGCGCAAAGAAAGGACTTGCGTGTCTTTCCTTTGCGTCTTCGCGCCTTTGCGTGACATCCTGATCCTTTGTCACGGTGCCCGCCAGGTGCGCACGGTGGTATCGCCCCCGGCGGATGCGAGGTAGCGGCCGTCGGGGCTGAACGCCACGTCGGCCACCTTGCGGCGGAAGCTCGCGCCCGGAGCGGAGATCCCACAGGTGCACGCGGTCGTCCTCGCCCTCCACCGCTAGCCGCTCGCCGTCCGGAGAGATGGCGAGCGCTTCGGCGTGGCCGGGGTAGCGCAGATCGTGGACAGCCGCGTCGTCGCGTCCCACACCACCAGCACGCCGCCGTTGTCCGCGGTCACCAGGCGCGAGCCGTCGCGCGAGAAGGCCACCCCCTCCACCTCGTTGGCGTGCGGGCCGCGCAGGACGGCGATCTCGCGGCTCTGCCCGGCGTCGAGCGGCGTGCATCCCGCCGCCAGGAGCACGACCGCCCACCGCGTGCGCATCAGCGCGCGGCCTCCCGACGGTCCTCCCACAGCACGTTCACGATCAGCCAGCGCCCGTTCCACTTGGCCATGTGCATGTAGTCGATCCACCCGGACATGTCCACGCGCACGGATGCGGTGTTCTGGAAGAGGTCCAGGATACGCACGTCGGCGCGGCGCTCACTAGCGGGGGTGTCGCGCCCGCCGCCATTCGCCGCCTGCCCCACGAGCGTGAGGGCGCTCATCTGGACGATGCGGCTGCGTCCGGCGTCGTCGGTGGAGACGCGGCGCTTGGCGAGCTCGGGGTGGAGGGCGCGCTGCATCCGCGGCCCGTCGCCGTCGTACCATCCCTGCGCGTAGTCCAGGGCGGTCTGGCGGATGGCGGCGGAGTCAGCCGGGGCCTGCGCGCGGGCGGATTGCGGCGCCGCCACCAGCGCGGCCGCCACCAGGATGAGCAGGATTCGCACGTTGCCTCGTGGGTGCGGGGTCGTTGGCGCGCGGAGTGCCCGCCATGCCCGCAAGTTGCCGCGCGTCAAGCCGGCACGCGATGCCGTTGGTGTGGATGCGCATCCCCGCGCCGCGACGATGCACCGGCGCGGGGCGATTTTGCGCGGGGGTCGGGGTGAGGCGGGCGGTGGGCAGACACGCAGGTCGGCCCCTACGGAATTTGGTGACAGATGACGGGGGGCGGAGCAGCGCGGGGCACGGGCGCGATAAATCGCGCCCCTACGCGATATTGGCATAACGCGCGGTACCCACGCCCCCTCTCTCGATGACAGGAGGGCGCAGCCCTCTCCTGTTATCGGGAGAGGGGGCAGCGAGGAACGAGCGGGGGTGAGGGCCTACCCAGTAGCGACCGAAACGCGCTCCCGTGGGCACGGCTACTGGTGAGGCGGGTGCCGTCGCGGAGGACGATGCGGTACTCGCCGCGGAACCAGGGCTCCACCCGCTCCACCTGGTCCAGGTTGACGATGGTGGAGCGGTTGACGCGCGCGAACCGCTCCGGGTCCAGGCGCGCCTCCAGCTCTCGCAGCGCCTCGCGCAGCAGGTAGCTGCTCCCCTCGGCATGGAGGCGCACGTAGTTCCCCTCCGCCTCCACCCGGTCCACCTTTTCCACCGCCAGGAACGAGGCCACGCCGTCGGTGCGCACCACGATGCGGCGGGCGTACGGCGAGCGCGGGCGCACCATCTCCAGCAGCGCCTCGATGCGCGGATCGGCACCCGCGGGCCGCGGCTCGGACGACCGGGCAACGGCGCGCCGCACCGCTTCGGCCAGCCGCTCGGGATCGACCGGCTTGAGCAGGTAGTCGAGAGCGCGCACCTCGAAGGCGCGCACCGCATACTGGTCGTACGCCGTCACGAACACCACCTGCGCCGCCAGCACGCCGCCCAGCGCCTCCAGCACGCCGAAGCCGTCCATCCCCGGCATCTGCACGTCCAGGAAGAGGAGGTCGGGGGCCAGGCGGCGCACGGCTTCGACGGCCGCCTCGCCATCCGCGCACTCGGCTACCACGGCGACGTGCGGCTCATGCTCCAGCAGGGCGCGCACCCGCTGCCGGCCGAGCGGCTCGTCGTCCACGATGACGGCGCGCAGCACGCTCACGCGCCCCCCGCGCGGTACGGGATGGCGATGACGACGCGCGTTCCGCCGCCCTCGGGTCGCTCCAGCGCGATGCGGTGGCGCTCGTCGTAGAGCTGCCGCAGACGCAGCCGGGTGTTGCCGAGCCCCACCCGCTCCGCCGCGTCCGGCGCGATGCCGGGGCCGTCGTCCTGCACCTCCAGCATCAGCCACTCGCCCTCGCGCCGCGCGGCGATGCGCAGCCGTCCCGCGTCCAGGTGCCCGCCGATGCCGTGCAGGATTGCGTTCTCCACCAGCGGCTGCAGGAGGAGGTTGGGGACGTGCGCGTCCAGCGCGCCGGGCTCGATGTCGACGCTCACCTGGAGGCGCTCGCCCAGGCGCACCTTCATCACGTCCAGGTAGCGCTCCACCAGCCGGATCTCGTCGCGCAGCGGCACCTCGGGCGCGTCGCCGGCGTCCAGGGCGCCGCGCAGCAGCTCGCCGAGCCGCACCACCATGCGGTCCGCCGCCGCGGGGTCGGAGTGGATGAGGGCGGAGAGCGCGTTCAGGGCGTTGAAGAGGAAGTGCGGGTTGAGCTGCGCCCGCAGCGCCTGCACCTGCACCTCCGCGAGCCGCGCCTCCAGCCGCGATGCGCGCAGCTCCTTCTCCCGCGCGCGGCGCTGGTGCTCCAGCGCGACCACGATCACCGTGATTCCCGCGAAGGTGAGGGTCAGGGCGAAGACGTTCCCCGCGACGATGCGCGACAGGGGCGGCGCGCCCTCGGGGCTGAGCACCCGCGCGACGCCCGCGAAGAGCGTGGACTTGAGGAGGATGAAGGATGCCGCCGCGGCCGGGTACACCAGCAGCGTGCGGCCCAGATGGCTCGTGCTGGGCGGGATGCGGCGGACCAGCCAGAAGATGGCGGGGGTGAAGATGGCGCAGGTGTACCAGTCCGCGAGCGTGCGCGTGAAGACGCGCTCCCAATCGGTGGGGCGCCCTTCGGTCAGGCGGTCCGCGACCACCTGGCTGGCGGACATTACCGCGAGCAGCGTCCAGATCCCGGCCCCCGCGAGCCACGCGGCCGCCCGCGAGCCGAGCCTGCCCGGTGCGGGTCGGCCGGCGAGGGTGAGCGGGGCGGGGAGAGCGCGCTGCATGGCGAACGCGGTGGAGGTGAGGAGGGCCTTCGGGTGCCGGTGGCCTCCCAATATCCATCCGCTGTCGGCCGGCGGGAAGTGGTTCGCGGGGGGTGCGGCTGTTACATCGCCGGCGACGGAGCAGGGGCGGGCACGGGCAGCCACGTGGGGCGGCCCCTACGAGGGTTGGGTGCGAAGGGGCGGGGGCTTGGGGTGCGGCGAGGGTGGGCAGACACGCAGGTCTGCCCCTACGGCTTGCGCATTTCGGCGGCGATGCGGTTTTCGAGGACGCCGGTGCTGCTGCACGCGACGGTGGCACCGCCGGAGACCTGGGGGGTGGCGGTGGCCTGCACGCGCGTTTCGAGGCGGCTCGCGGTGCCGGCGGGGACGACCTGCGTCGAGATGGTGAGCATCACCGAGTGAGTGTCCGCGTTGGGGGCCGCCAGGCCTTCGCCGCAGTTCAGCAGCCGCGACATCCGCTCCCCCGCCAGGCGGCGGCTGACCCGCTTGGGCCCCAGGACGAGGGTCCGCTCCGCATCCAGCGGCACCGCTCCCTCCAGCCCCACGGCGGCGAACGCCTGCGGAAGGCGGGCCCACGCCACCTCCGGCGAAACGAGGAGGTTGTCGGCGAGCGCGACGGGCGCGGCCATGCCGACGCGCACTTCCTTGGTGCCGCCCTGCGAGTCGATGCGCAGCGTGGAGGGCGTGCCCGCGGTGACCACGGAGCTGCTGGAGGTGGCGCAGGCGCCCAGGAGGAAGAAGGCTGCAAGCACGGCTCGTTTCATTGGGTCTCCTCTGCACGGGGTAGGGGGGTCCTGCGGCGAGCATCCTACAGGCGCCGCGATCCGAAAGTTCCACCTCTCCGAACCCTTTCCGCCCGCCGCGCGAGCCGATACACTAACCGCTGGATTCGAGCGTTCCAAGCAACCCGTGGAGACGTGAGCGTGGACCCTCGCAAGCCCCTGAGCGTGGCCATCGTAGGAGGGGGGCCGGCGGGGCTCTACCTGGCGCTCCTGCTGCGCAAGGCGGACCCCGCGCGCCGCGTCACCGTCTTCGAGCGCAACCGCGCCGACGACACGTTCGGGTGGGGCGTCGTCTTCTCCGACCAGACGCTCGGCAACCTGCGCGAGGCCGATCCCGAGTCGTACCGCGAGATCGCCGACCACTTCGCGCACTGGGACGACATCGACATCCACTTCCGCGGCACCACCATCACCTCGGGCGGGCACGGCTTCTCCGGCATCGCCCGCGTCAAGCTCCTCCAGATCCTCCGCGACCGCGCCGCCACCCTCGGCGCCGAGCTCCGCTTCGAGCAGGACGTCGCCGACGACGCCGGGTTGGAAGGCGTGGACCTGGTGGTCGCCGCGGACGGGGTGAACAGCCGGCTCCGCGCGAAGTACGCGGACGACTTCCGCCCCGACCTGGACGTGCGCTCGGCCCGTTTCGTGTGGCTGGGGACGACCAAGCTGTTCGACGCCTTCACCTTCATCTTCGTCGAGAACGAGCACGGCGTCTTCCAGGTGCACGCCTACCGCTACGACGACCGCAACTCCGCCTTCATCGTGGAGTGCGACGAGCAGTCATGGCGCAACGCGGGCTTCGAAGGGATGGACGAGGCGGCGACGGTGGCGGCGTGCGAGAGGATGTTCGCGCCGTGGCTGGATGGGCACGCCCTGCGCAGCAACGCACCCCACCTGCGCTCACCCTGGATCTCGTTCACGCGCGTCAGCAACGAGCGCTGGTTCACCATGCAGGGCGCCTCCGCCCCCGTAGCCCTGATCGGTGATGCGGCGCACACGGCGCACTTCTCCATCGGCTCCGGGACGAAGCTGGCGATGGAGGACGCCATCGCGCTCGCCCGCATCCTGGGCGCGGAGCCCGACCTGGCGGCGGCGCTGGCGAGCTACCAGGAGGAGCGGCGCACCGACGCCGTCCGGCTCCAGAACGCCGCGCGCAACTCGATGGAGTGGTTCGAGAACGTGCGGCGCTACGTGCACCTCGATCCGCCGCAGTTCGCCTACTCGCTCCTCACGCGCAGCCAGCGCGTGGGCCACGAGAGCCTGCGCCTGCGCGACCGCGCGTACCTGGAGGGCGTGGAGCGATGGTTTGCCTCGCGCGCCGAGGAGCGCGAGCCTCCGGCGCCCATCCCCCCGATGTTCACGCCCTTCAAGCTGCGCGGGATGACGCTGCCCAACCGCATCGTCGTCGCGCCGATGGACATGTACTCGGCGGTGGAGGGCACGCCCAACGACTTCCACCTGGTGCACCTGGGCGCCCGCGCGCTGGGCGGCGCCGCGCTGGTCTTCACCGAGATGGCGTGCGTATCCCCCGAAGCGCGCATCACCCTCGGCTGCACGGGGATGTACGCGGACGAGCACCTCGCCGCGTGGACGCGCATCGTGCGCTTCGTACACGATCGGACGCCCGCCAAGATCTGCCTCCAGCTGGGGCATTCGGGGCGCAAGGGCTCCACGCGGCTGATGTGGGAGGGGATGGACCAGCCGCTGGAGGAGGGCGGCTGGGAGGTGCTCGCCCCCTCCGCCGAGCCGTGGGCCCCCGGGAACCCCGTCCCCCGCCCGATGACGCGCGCCGAGATGGACCGCGTGCGCGGCGAATTCGTCCGCGCCACGGAGATGGCGGCCATGGCGCGGTTCGACATGGTGGAGCTGCACTGCGCGCACGGCTACCTCCTCTCCTCCTTCATCACCCCGCTCAGCAACACGCGCACGGACGAGTACGGCGGCTCGCTGGAGAACCGCCTCCGCTACCCGCTGGAGGTCTTCGCCGCCATGCGCGCCGCGTGGCCCCAAGAGCGCCCCATGTCGGTGCGCATCTCGGCGACGGACTGGGTGGAGGAGGGGATGGGGTGCGGCGACTCGGTGGAGGTGGCGCGCGCCTTCCACGCCGCCGGCGCGGACGTGATCCACGTCTCCGCCGGCCAGACGTCGCCCGGCGCCAAGCCGGTGTACGGGCGCATGTTCCAGACGCCGTTCAGCGATCGCATCCGCAACGAGGCGCGCGTGCCGACGATCGCCGTGGGCAACATCACCGAGGCGGACCAGGTGAACGGGATCATCGCCGCCGGCCGCGCGGACCTGTGCGCCCTTGCCCGCCCGCACCTCACCGACCCGCACTGGACCATCCACGCCGCCGCCGAGCTGGGCTACGCGGACCAGTGGTGGCCCGTGCAGTACGGCAGCGGGCGGGTGCAGCTGGAGCGGCAGGTGCAGCGCAAGGCGGAGCTGGCGGGCGGGGGGATCTGAAGGGCCCCCGCCGATGACCGCCTACCTCGCGGGCAAGCACGCCATCGTCACCGGCGGCGGGCGCGGCATCGGCGCGGCGATCGCGGAGGAGCTGGCGCGGCTCGGCGCCGACCTCACGTTGATGGGCCGCGACCTGGCACGCCTGGAGGCGCACGCGGCCACCCTTCGCGAGCGGCATGGCGTCAAGGTGCAATCGCTCGAATGCGACGTGGCGGACGAGTTTTCGGTGCTCGACGCGTTCATCAGCGCGCGCGACGAGCTGGGGAATGCCGCGATCCTGGTGAACAACGCCGGCCAGTCCGCCGCCGCTCCTCTGATCGACACATCGCGCGAGGTGTGGGACCGCATGCTGGCGGTGAACCTCACGGGCACCTTTCTCTGCACGCGCGAGGTGATCCCCGCGATGACGGCGGCGCGCTGGGGACGGGTGGTGAACATCGCGTCGACGGCGGGGCTGCGCGGCTACCCGAAGACGGCGGCGTACACCGCGGCCAAGCACGGCGTCGTCGGCCTCACGCGCGCCCTCGCGCTGGAGACGGCGAAGCTGGGGATCACCGTCAACGCCGTCTGCCCCGGCTACACCGACACGGACATGGCCGCCGCCGCCATCGGCAACCTGGTGCGCGAGTTGGGGAAGACGGAGGAGGAGGCGCGGAAGATGATCACCCGCGTCAACCCGATGGGACGCCTGATCGACCCCGCCGAGGTCGCCGCCGCGGTCGGATGGCTCTGCTCCCCCGCGGCGTCGGGGGTGACGGGGCAGGCGCTGGCGGTGGCGGGGGGGGAGGTGTAGGGGCTGTTGTCGCCGACCTGGGCAGCGCTTATCTTGCGGTTGTTTGTTTAACGGAATTGTGGAACAAGCGAAACCGCGAGGTGCGGGATGAAGTCGAGGGAGAAGGCGGCGAGAGCGCGTGGATCGGGCGTCCGGCGCGGGGCGAGAGTGGCGGGAGAGGTCCCGTCCGCGGAGATGCAGCGGGTGGCAGGGGTGCGCGCGTCGTTGGGGAAGCGGATCGAGCGCTTCGTGGTGCACGCGCTGGAGCGGATGAGCGAGGAGGACCTGATGAAGGCCGTCGCCGCGCAGTCGCCCTCGGAAACGTTCGCCGAGATCATGCTGGCAGCCCCCGAGCCGCGCGAGCACGACTGGTCGGAGCTCCTGTTGCGCGGCGCCGCGGCCAAGAGCGAGATCATGGAGGCGGCGGGCGGGCTGCTCTCGTCTTCGGAGGCGGCGGCGTTGCTCAAGATCAGCGCGCCGGGTGTGAAGCAGCGGGTGCAGCGCCGTGCCCTTCTCGCGGTGCCGCTGCCCGGCGGGCAGTGGGGCTTCCCCGCGCGACAGTTCGATCGAGACGGGCGCGTGCGCCCCGGCGTAGCCGCGGTCGCGGCGGCGGGGGCGGAGATCGACCCGTGGGTGCTGCTGTCGATCCTGGTGGACGACGCCGAAGACGGCGGAGGCGGGATTCTGCTGGAGCGGCTGGACGATCCGGGTGTGCGCCAGGATGCGCTGTCGCGGCTCGCGACGCACGGAGAGCACGTCGCCGCCTGATGGCGCTCCGGCTCCCCAAGGACCCTCCGGTCGCCGAGGTGCCGCTGGACCGGGTGCTCTGGCGGGTCCACCGGCTGGAGCACGGCCCGCTCTGGTTCGGGCCGGCGGCCGGCGCGGCCCCGAGCGGACGGTTCGACGCTCCCGGTGGAGAATACGGGACCTGCTACTTCGCGGAGACGTTGGGCGTGGCGCTCCTGGAGACGCTGGTGCGCGGCGGCAAGCAGCCGCTGATCTCGCGCGCGCAGTTGGAGGTCCGGGGCGGATCGGTGCTCGGACTTGCGGCGCCGCTCCGGATGCTGCAATTGGAGGGGCCCGGACTTTCCAGCTTCGGGATCAGTGCGCACGAGGTGATGGGCAGCGACTACGCCGCGTGCCAGGAGCTGGCGCACCGCGTCCACGAGAAATTCCCCGAGCTGGACGGGATCCAGTATCGCTCGCGCTGGGACACCAGCACCCTGTGCTGGGCCGTGTTCGACCGCGCGGAGAGCCGCATCGGCGGGCTGGTGCGCACGCACCGGCTGGACGACGCCTCCATCGTGGTGCCCGCGCTGCGCGGGTACAAGCACGTGAGCGTGATCTGATCCTCGGCGACACATCACACCGGAGACGCTCCCCCTGATGAACACCAAGATCCTCGGCGCCGATCTCAAGCCCACCTCGTTCCGCTGGGAGGTGGAGGGGCCGGTCGCCACGGTGACGCTCGCGCGGCCGGAGCGAAAGAACCCGCTCACCTTTGAGAGCTACGCCGAGCTGCGCGACACCTTTCGGCAGCTCCAGTTTGCCACGGACGTCAAGGTGGTGGTGCTGACGGGCGAGGGGGGCAACTTCTGCTCGGGCGGCGACGTGCACGAGATCATCGGGCCGCTGGTGGGGATGCGCGAGCGGAAGGAGATGGACGAGCTGCTCGCCTTCACCCGCATGACCGGCGATCTGGTGAAGTCCATCCGCGGCTGCCCGCAGCCCGTGATCGCCGCCATCGACGGGGCATGCGTGGGGGCGGGGGCCATCCTCGCGATGTCCAGCGACCTGCGGCTGGGGACGGCGCGCAGCAAGGTGGCGTTCCTCTTCACCAAAGTCGGGCTCTCCGGCGCGGACATGGGAGCGTGCGCGATGCTCCCGCGCATCATCGGGCAGGGGCGCGCGTCCGAGCTGCTCTTCACGGGGCGCACGATGGGGGGTGAGGAGGCCGAGCGCTGGGGCTTCTACAACCGCCTCGTGGAGCCGGATGCCCTGCAGGAGGAGGCGCGCAAGCTCGCATCCGACCTCGCCGCGGGGCCGACCTTCGCGCACTTCATAACCAAGAAGTGCCTCCACCAGGAGTGGGCGATGGGCGTGGACGAAGCCATCGAGGCGGAGGCCCAGGCGCAGGCCATCTGCATGCAGACCGAGGACTTCGCGCGCGCCTACCATGCGTTCGCGGCCAAGGAGCGGCCCGTCTTCCAGGGCAACTGACGTGACGAACCGCAACCGCATGGCTCACACAGAGACACAGAGGCACAGAGAGAGCACTTCTTGTCTTTCCTCTGTGTCTCTGTGTCTCTGTGTGAGATTGTCGTTTGGGCGTTTGCATTGTGGCGCCGATGCCTGATCGCACCTTTCTGACGTGGCCCTTTTTCGAGGAGGGCCACCGGCGGCTGGCGGCGGAGCTGGATGCGTGGATCCCGCGCGAGATCGCGCCGCTGGCGGATGCGCACGCGGATGTGGACGCCACGTGCCGCGAGCTGGTGCGGCGGCTGGCCGCGGGCGGGTGGCTGCGCTACGCGATCCCAGCCGCGCAGGGCGGCGCGCACGAGCAGCTGGAGGTGCGCTCCCTCTGCGTGATCCGCGAGCTGCTGGCGCACGCGTCCGGCCTGGCCGACTTCGCGTTCGCCATGCAGGGCCTCGGGGCGGGGCCGATCTCGCTTTTTGGCAACGATGAGCAGCGCGCCCGCTGGCTTCCGGCCGTCGCGGCGGGGGAGGCGGTGATGGCGTTCGCGCTCTCGGAGCCGGATGCGGGCTCCGATGTCGGCGCGATGACGACGACGGCGCGGAGGGCGGACGGCGGCTACGTGATCGACGGGCGCAAGACGTGGATCTCCAACGCCGGGATCGCGGACCGCTACACCGTCTTCACGCGCTTCCCCGAGGCCGGCGAGCGTGGGTTCGCCGCCTTCGTGGTGGATGCGGAGAACCCCGGCCTGCGCGTGTCCGAGCGCATCGACGTCACCGCGCCGCACCCGCTTGGGACGGTGGACTTCGACGGGTGCCGCGTGGGCGCGGATGCGCTGCTCGGCGAGGCGGGAGGCGGGATGAAGGTGGCGCTGGGTACGCTGGACGTCTTTCGCTCGACCGTGGGGGCCGCGGCGCTGGGCTTCGCTCGGCGGGCGCTGGACGAAGCAATCGCGTTCACCACGAAGCGGCAGGCGTTCGGCAGCGTCCTCAGCGAGCACCAGCTCACGCGCGCCGCGCTCGCCGAAATGGCCGTCGCCGTGGACACCAGCGCGTTGCTCGTGTACCGTGCGGCATGGACGCGCGATGGCGGCGCCCCGCGCGTCACCCGCGAGGCCGCCATGGCGAAGCTGCACGCCACCGAATCCGCCCAGCAGGTGATCGACCGGGCCGTCCAGCTTCTCGGCGCACGCGGCGTCGTGGCGGGGAGCGTGGTGGAGTCGCTGTATCGCGAGGTGCGCGCCCTCCGCATCTACGAGGGCACGTCCGAGATCCAGAAGCTCGTCATCGCCGGCCAGCTCCTCGCCGGCTGAAGCCGCAGGCCGCTGTTCATCCACCCCCAACGGATGCCGCCCATGCTCCAGGCGACGGTGCAGGCCGCCCCCACGGCGCACGCGGACACCTTTGCGCGCGACCACCTTCCGCCGCGCGAGCTGTGGCCGGAGATCGACCTCTCCGGCGTGCCGGCGCTGGCGGGACGGGCACACATCAATGCCGCCGCGGAGCTGGTGGACGCGCGCGTCGCCGCGGGCGATGGCGGCCGGACGGCGCTCGTCTTTCCTGGCGGACGGTGGACGTACGCGGAGCTGATGGAGAAGGCGAATCGCATCGCGGGAGTGCTCCGCGATGATCTGGGGCTGGTGCCGGGCAACCGCGTGCTGCTGCGCGGCTTCAACTCGCCGATGATGGCCGCGGCGTGGTTCGGTGTGCTCAAGGCCGGCGGCATCGTTGTCGCCACCATGCCGTTGCTGCGCTCGCGCGAGATCAACACGCTGCTCGACCGCGCCCGCATCCGCTTCGCCTTCTGCGATGCGCGGCTGATGGAGGAGATGCCGGCGCACGCACCGTCGCTGGAGCGGACGGTCGTCTTCGGGGCGGATGGGGAGGATTCGCTTGTGGCGCGGATGGCGCGGCAGCCGGCGACGTTCGCGAACGTGGAGACGTCGGCGGAGGACGTCGCGCTCCTCGCCTTCACTTCCGGGACGACGGGGCAGCCAAAGGGGGCGATGCACTTCCACCGCGACCTCCTGGCCGCGGCGGACACCTTTTCCGCGCACGTACTCCGTCCGGGGCCGGACGACCTGTTCTGTGGATCGCCGCCGCTGGCGTTCACGTACGGGCTGGGCGGCTACCTCCTCTTCCCCATGCGCGCGGGTGCGGCGACGCTGCTGCTGGAGCAGGCCACGCCGCCGCAACTGCTTCAGGGGATCCAGGACCATCGCGCCACTATCGTCTTCACCGCGCCAACGGC
The DNA here is from genome assembly GCA_036386635.1 of Longimicrobium sp. Lineage (GTDB taxonomy): Bacteria > Gemmatimonadota > Gemmatimonadetes > Longimicrobiales > Longimicrobiaceae > Longimicrobium. Next base: position 11,992 of record DASVVI010000984.1, on the reverse strand, counting down.
GTACCGCGCGATGGCGGGGATGGTGAAGGACTTCGACATCTCCTCGCTGGAAAAGTGCGTCTCGGCGGGCGAGACGCTCCCGCTGGCGACGTTCGAGGCGTGGCGCGAGGCGACGGGGCTGCGCATCATCGACGGCATCGGCTCCACCGAGATGCTGCACATCTTCATCAGCGCAGCCGACGACGACATCAGGCCGGGATCGACGGGGCGGCCGGTGCCCGGGTACAGCGCCACGCTGCTGGGCGATGACGGCCAGCCCGTCGCGCCGGGGGAGTTGGGGCGGCTTGCCGTGCGCGGGCCGACCGGGTGCCGCTACCTGGATGACGACGAGCGGCAGGCAAAGTACGTGGAGAACGGCTGGAACATCACCGGGGACGCGTACAGGATGGATGAGGACGGCTACTTCTGGTTCCAGGCGCGCAACGACGACATGATCATCTCCTCCGGCTACAACATCGCCGGCCCGGAGGTGGAGAACGCGCTCCTGGAGCACCCATCCGTGCTGGAGTGCGCCTGCGTCGCCGCGCCGGACGAGGAGCGAGGACACGTGGTGAAGGCCTTCGTCGTCCTCCGCGAAGGCAGCGCGGCGGGGGACGAGATGGTGAAAGCCCTACAGGAGTTCGTCAAGCAGCAGATCGCGCCCTACAAGTATCCGCGCCGCGTGGAGTTCGTCGACTCCCTCCCGCGCACCGCCACCGGCAAGCTCCAGCGCTTCCGCCTGCGCGACCCTTCCACCTGATCCCGTCTTGATCGACATCCTCCAGCCCGACGGATGGGCGAAGCCGCGCGGCTACGCGAACGGGACCGCGGCGTCGGGTCGCGTCGTGTTCACGGCGGGGCAGATCGGCTGGAATCCGCGCACCTGCGAGTTCGAAACCGACGACTTCGCCGCGCAGGTGGGGCAGACGCTGAGCAACGTCGCCGCCGTGCTCGCCGAGGCGGGGGCGCGGCCGGAGCACGTCACCCGCCTCACCTGGTACGTCACCGACCGCGACGCGTACCTCTCCGCCGGCCGCGCGCTGGGCGATGCGTACCGGGAGGTGTTCGGCCGACACTACCCGGCGATGGCGGTCGTCGTCGTCGCGGCGCTGGTGGAGGCGCGTGCCCTGGTCGAGATCGAGGCGACCGCCGTGGTGCCTGAGTAGGCATCCACCTACCGGCTGCCCGGCGCAATAACGATTTAGTGGCGTGATGGCGAATCGAAATGGCGGGCTTAATGGCGTGATGGCGGGCTTAATGGCGTGATGGCGGGTTTGACGGTGAGTTCTGAGTTCAGTTGCGCAACCTTGGGTGTAATGGTGTGAACCCGAAATTGTGCTCGCAATTCCGCATCAACTTTAGACGGAATCACATGCGTCCACTCTGCATCGCGGTTGCCGGGCTGCTCGTGCTGGGCTGTACAAATAGGCGCCCCGTGCCCACGGACACGGCGGCGATGGGTGAGCTCGGCGATCTGCGGATCGGGATGAGCCGCGTCGTCGCCAAGCAGATCGCCAACCGGAACGTGATGTACGAGGAGAGGATCACCTGCAGGTCATACCCCGGCTACCAGTATTGCACCAGACACGCGCTGTCGGTTGACAGCGAAAGGAATGTCGGGCTGCTCTTCCAGAACGACACCCTCCGCGCGCTGTCGTGGAAACGTTCCGGCGATTTCGCCGCCCTTCGCCGGCGGTACGCGCATTTTGGGGAGCCCCAGCGGGTGCACAGCGGACGCTCGCCTCGGCCGCGCGATGTCTTCGCGGAGTGGGTCAGTGCCGATTCGATGACGATTCGCGACGTCGTTTGCCACGACGGGAGAAGCAAGCCCCTCTGCAGGATCACGGCGGTGCAGATTACGCCCGCGCAGATCCGGAAACGCGCCGCGGAGTACCAGAGGCCCAGATGACATCTCGGCGCCAAACCGGGTGCGGAGCGGCGCGGGGCACGGGCGGCCACGGGGGCCGCCCCTGCGGCATCGGTGCGAAAGGCGCGGATCGGGGCAGCACGGGGCACGGGCGCGATGAATCGCGCCCCTACGGGTCGTGGGGGGCGTGGCGGGTGGTGAGGGTGAGGGCGCCGAAGGTGAGCAGGCCGAAGATGACCAGGTACACGGGGCGCGTGAGGGGGAGGTAGGACCGCGCCCAGACGCACGCCTCCGATGTCGCATGCCCCTCGGCGGGGGGCGTGCGGCATTTCCACGCGACCTCCACCTCCGGCGCGGCAAGTCCCACCGCGGCGGCGAGCGAGATCCTGAGAAGGAGGCTCTTCATCCTTTTACCTTGTAAAGGTTCGTGTAAGCCCGCGCAAGCTACAGGGGATCAGGTTGACAGGCGCCGCACGCCGCCGATAGCGTAGCAACCATGCCCCACAACGCGCCGACTCCACAGCTGAGATCTCCATGCGTCTGCATCGCCTGATCGGCTCCGCCCTGCTGGCCCTCGCGCTGGCGTCCACGAGCGCCTCGGCGCAGCGCGCGCCGCTGGACTCCGCGCGCATCTCCGCGCTCAAGGACGAGATCGCGCGCGAGATCGACGGGATGCACACGTTTACGCAGCAGATGGTCGACCAGGTCTTCTCGTACGGGGAGCTGGGCTTCCAGGAGAGCGAGAGCTCGCGCTACCTGGTGGGCATCCTGCGGCGCAACGGCTTCACGGTGCAGGAGGGGATCGCGGGCATTCCCACCGCGTGGATGGCGACGTGGGGCACGGGGAAGCCTGTCATCGCGCTCGGGTCGGACCTGGACGGCATTCCGCAGGCGTCGCAGAAGCCGGGCGTGGCCTACCGCGACCCGCTGGTGGAGGGCGCGCCGGGGCACGGCGAGGGGCACAACTCCGGGCTCCCCGTGGTCATCACCGCCGCCATCGCCACCAAGAAGGTGATGCAGCGCGAGGGGATCGGCGGCACCATCCGCATCTGGCCGGGGGTGGCGGAGGAGCTGGTGGCGGCGAAGGCGTGGTTCGTACGCGCCGGCTTCTTTCGCGACGTGGACGTCACCATCTTCACCCACGTGGGGAGCAACCTGAACGTCTCGTACGGCCCGTCGGACGGCACGGGGCTGGTGAGCGTGCTCTACCGCTTCCAGGGCGAGACGGCGCACTCCGCGGGGGCGCCGTGGCGGGGGCGCAGCGCGCTGGACGCGGTGGAGCTGATGAACGCGGGGTGGAACTACCGACGCGAGCACCTTCGGCTGCAGCACCGCTCGCACTACGTGATCCCCGAAGGCGGCGACCAGCCCAACGTGGTGCCGCGCTCGGCCGCCGTCTGGTACTACTTCCGCGAGGTGGAGTACCCGCGCATCCGCGAGCTATGGGAGATCGGCAACCAGATCGCGCGCGGCGCCACGATGATGACGGGCACCACGCTGGACACCGTGCAGGTGCTGGGCGCCGCCTGGCCGCGCCACTTCAACCGTCCCGTGGCGATGGCGATGTACGACAACATCCGCCGCGTGGGCCTTCCCCGCTGGGACGAGGCCGACCAGACGCTCGCGCGCGCCGTCCAGAAGGAGCTGGGCAACGAGAAGACGCCGGGCCTCGACACCGCGCTGGCCAAGATCGACAGCGGCGTACCGCCCGAGCAGAACCGCGGCGGCGGGTCGGACGACATCGGCGACATCTCGTGGGTGGTGCCGACGATCACGCTGCGCTACCCGAGCAACATCCCCAACCTGCCGGGCCACAACTGGTCCAGCGCGATCGCCATGGCCACGCCCATCGCGCACAAGGGCGCCACCGCCGGCGCTAAGGCCACGGCGATGACGCTGCTGGACCTGATGACCAAGCCCGCCCTGGTGGACAGCGCCTGGAGCTACTTCCGCAACGTGCAGACCAAGGATGTGAAGTACGAGCCGCTGATCCGCCCGGGCGACCAGCCGCCCGTGTACATGAACGCGCAGGTGATGCAGCGCTACCGGCCCGACATGCGGCGGTTCTACTACGATCCCACGCGCTACCGCACCTACCTGGAGCAGCTCGGCATCAAGTACCCGACCGTCCGCGCCCCCGAAGCGTCGAAGCCCTGAACGGCGGGTCTCATGCGGCGGGGTCCACCACCCGGACGCGCCCCGTGTCGTCCTGTTGGGGTGTGAAGCGCAGCTCGACGTCCAGACCCAGGCGTGTGAGAAGGCGCAGGAGGGTGTCGATGGAGAAACGGTCGAGCCTGCCGCGGCGCAGATCCGAGATGCGCGGCTGAGTGGTGCGGAGCAGACGCGCGGCTTCCGCTTGCGTGAGTCCGCGCTCCTCGACACGACGGACGATCGCGATGGCGAGGTCCGCCTTCGCCAGCAGCTCGTCAGCGTCAGCGAGCCCCAGATCCGCGAAAACGTTCGCGCTGCCCTCGGTAATGCGGATGTCGTCGCTCATCATTCCCTCGCTCGGCCAGCGATTCAGGTTCTGCGCTTATCTGCCTTCGTGCATCCGCCTGGCGGCTTCGAGCCGAGCACGGACCAGATCCATCTCGTGCCTCGGGGTGCCGATGCCATGCTTGCTCTTCTTCTGGAAGACGTGCAGGACGTACACTGCGCTCCCAAACCTTACCGTATAGATGGCCCGGTAGGTGTCGCCCGCATGGTCCTCTACCACCTCTAGCACGCCTGCTCCGTGGAATCCGTGGAGCGGCTTCGCATCCGGGTGCTTCCCGCCGTCCTGCGCCGTTCGGAGCGCGAATCCAAAGGCGCGCTTCACCAGCGTCGGCAGGGCACTAAGATCTTCCAGCGATGATCCCACCCAGCGGATCGGCTTCGGCGGCCGCTTCGAAAAGGAATATATACGTACTGGCATTTACCACAAGGTAGCAACTCTTTCGTAGGTAACCTCACGAGTTTCCAGAAGATAACCTCCCCACACTCGCCTCAGGATTTTGCAGGTGAAAGCGGCCACGCGTACGGCAGACCTGTTTGGCGGGAGACACAAAAGGCTCTCAATGAATGTCCTTGAACGGCGAAAGGCCCCGCACCCGACATCCGGGTGCAGGGCCTTCGTCATGCCGGGCGCGCGGAGGTCAGCGGTCGCGGCCGCCGGTGAGGGCGCGGACGCCGGCGTAGGCCAGGCCGCCGGCGATCACCCAGGGGGCGGCCACGATGAGCGGATCCATCCACGTGTGCTTCAGGTCCGCGCGGCCCTGGCCGATGCGGGAGCGGATGGGGTGCGCCTTGAGCTCGCCCAGCACCCCCGTCTCGGTAATCGGGTTGTCCGGATGGCCGGTGAGGAGCGAGCCCAGGTTGCTCTCCAGCGCATCGACCCGGTCGGCCGCCATCAGGATGAGCCAGTGCGCGGCCGTGGCCTCGCTGTACGAGGCGTACGCCCACTTCCGCATGATCCCGGAAAGGCCCTTCGGCGGGCACGAGGTGCCGAAGACCGGGGTCAGCATGTTGTGCTCGATCGACCTCTCGCGCGGCCACTTCTCCTCCTGCCGCTCCGGGAAGTGCCAGTGCGCGCCGTTGAGCGTGGGGTCGAACCGCTCCTGCGGGTGCGAGGGGCGGTCCGCCGGGTCCAGGTCCACGCCCCAGCCGGGGATCCGCCGGCGCAGCTCCTCCACCGGGATAGGGAGGGGCGGCTTTTCGTGGGTATAAGGCATCGTTCGCTCTCCCTCAGTGGGCGTTGGGGACGACGACCGGTTTGATGCAGCCGTCCAGCTTCGAGGAGAAGATGTGGTACCCCTCCGCGATGTGCTCCAGCGGGATGCGGTGGGTCACCAGCTCGCTCGGCTTCAGGTAGCCGTTCTTTACGTGCTCGAAGAGGCGCGGCCACTGGCGCTTCACGGGGCACTGGTTCATGCGGAGCGTGAGCCCCTTGTTGAAGGCGTCGCCGAACTTGATGGCGCTGAACATCGGGCCGTACACGCCCACGACGGAGATGGTGCCGCCCTTGCGCACCGAGTCGATCGCCCAGTTCAGCGCCACCGGCGAGCCCCCCTGCAGCTTGAACTTGACGGAGGTCACGTGCTGGAAGAAGGCGCCGTCCGCCTCGGCGCCCACCGCGTCGATGCACACGTCGGCGCCCAGGCCGTCGGTGATCTTCTTCATGTGCACGATCAGGTCGTCGTGCTCCGCGAAGTTGATCGTCTCCGCGTGGGCGAAGCTGCGCGCCTTCTCCAGCCGGTACTCGATGTGGTCGATAACGATGACGCGCCCCGCGCCCATCAGCCACGCGCTCTTGGCCGCGTACAGCCCCACCGGCCCCGCACCGAAGACGGCCACCACGTCGCCCTCGCGGATCTCGCCGAGCTGCGCCCCGAAGTACCCCGTGGGGCAGGCGTCGGTGAGCATGACGGCGTCCTCGTCTTCCATCCACTCGGGGATGATGGTGGGCCCCACGTCGGCGAAGGGGACGCGCACGAACTCCGCCTGGCCGCCGTCGTAGCCGCCGGTGGTGTGCGAGTAGCCGTAGATGGCGCCCGCCGCGGTGGCGTTGGCGTTGGTGTTGTGGCAGTTGCCCTGCAGCCCGCGCGCGCAGAAGAAGCAGGAGCCGCAGAAGATGTTGAAGGGCACCATCACCCGGTCGCCCGGCTTCAGGTTCTGCACCGACGAGCCCACCTTCTCCACCACTCCGATGAACTCGTGCCCGAACGTCGTCCCCACCCGGGTGTCGGGCACCAGGCCGTGGTACAGGTGCAGGTCCGATCCGCAGATCGCCCCCATGGTGACGCGCACGATGGCGTCGTTGGGGTGCTCGATGGGTGGGATGTCCTTCTCCTCCACCCGGATCCGGTACGGGCCGCGGTAAACCATCGCGCGCATGCGTGAGCTCCTTGTTCTGTGAGGTCTCCGGCCACCCGCGCGGGTGACGGGGGCGGAGCCGTTCGCATCAGCCGTGCCGTAGCAATTTCCAGGTTGGGAGGAGCCGGGCTCGTATTGCACAATCTTTGTAATAAGTTATTGCATCCGGCCTGCTTCTTGCCCCTCGGCGGCGCCCGGGGTGGGGTGGAAGTCGCACGATTCAAACGACTTATGATGACGAGGAGGGGCCCGATGCAGCAGAGCGGAAGCGGGGGTGCCGGGAACCAGGGCAACATGCAGAAGATCGGCGAGGGGCTTGGCGGCATGCTGGGCCAGATGGCGGACAACGCCATGTCGATGTTCGGGCCCATGCTCAACAACATGGGCGGCTGGTGGGCCCAGGCGGGGAACGCGCAGCAGGGGGGCGGCGGTACGGTGCAAGCCTCCTTCAACAGCGAGGCGGACAACCGCTGCCGCAGCCACTTCGAGGCGCAGGGGCGCGCGCAGGCCGGCGGGCAGGCATCCACGGGCGGCAGCGTGGGCGGCGTGACCGGGAGCATGTCGGGCGGCAGCGCGTCGGGGTCGATGCACGCGTCGGGGAGCACCGCGGGCGGCGGCGCCTCGGGCGGGATCAGCGCGCAGGGGAGCACGCAGGGCCGCGCGCGTAGCTACGAGGAGGTGCGCCCGCTCTACCAGTTTGGCCACATGGCGGGGCAGAACCCGGACTACCAGGGCCGCGCCTTCCACGAGGTCGAGGGCGAGCTGCAGAGCCACTGGGGCAGCGAGCAGTCGCAGCAGCACGGCGCGTGGCCGGACGTGCGCGGCTACGTGGAGTTCGGCTACGCCGGTCATTCCTCCGGCGGCTCGTCGTCGGGCGGCACGGGCGGGATGAATGCCTCGGGCAGCACCGGCGGCGCGCCGGGGAGCGCGGGTGGCGGCGGCGGAGGCTTCCACGCCTCGGGCAGCATCGACACCACCGGCGGCTCGGGCGGCACCGGGAACACCGGCCCCTGAGCCCTACGCGGTGAACGACACGGGGGAGCGGCCAGCCAGGCCGCTCCCCCGTTTTTCATCCAGATCCCGGTCTCACGCTGCGTTGAGCGGATCGGTCCCGAGGGTCAGCTCGAACACGAGCCCCGGCTCCATCCGCGCCCGCACGAACTCCTCCGCCTCCGTCCAGCACCCGTGCCCCTCCCCAGCGGCCGCCGAGAAGTCCGCCGTCTCGCCACGTAACGGCGCGGTCCCTTCGGCGCCGGGCCGCAGCCCATCGACGCGCACCACGGGAACGCCAGCCTCGGCGGCCCTGTTGATCAACAGGATCGCGTCCGTCGCCGTGAGCAACAAGTGGCCGCCGTGGTGCGGCACCGCGCGGCTCGCGAACTCACGAGCGAGGATCTCCGCTTCCATCTCCGCCTCCGAGGGGTGGGGTGCCTAAAAGATCTCCCGCCAACAACCGCACAAACCCCGCCTCCGCCGAGACCGCTTCAGCGGTCTTCGCGTGGTTCCAGCCGGGGGATTCATCCCCCGGCGACCGCCGCCCGGCAACCGGCGCCGGACCCTGGCCGCCCCTCACCTCACCCCGTCTTCCCCCTCCCCCTCCTCCTCCCCGACTCCCCCCGCACGTCCGTCATCAGGATGGTGACGACCAGGAACAGCCCCATCACCGCCGCCGCCAGAAAGAGCAGGATCGCGAGCCCCGGATACCCCATGATGCGGAACGGCGTCTCCACGCGCATCATCATCGCCGCACCGATGATCAGCGCCGCGAGCACCAGGCCGACCGTGATGCGGTTGGAGATCTTCTGGAGCCCCTCCATCATCCACACCTCTTCCTTGACCCTGATCCCCACCTCCAGCTCGTTCTCCGCCACCGAGTCCAGCACACGGTTCAGCCGGCCGGGAAGGCGCTGCACGAACTCGTTCAGCTCCAGCAGGTTGGCGAACATCGCGGCGGGCGACGCGTTGCGCAGCATCCTCTGCTGCATCACCTCCGACGAGTGGCGCCGGATGGCCGCGTTGGGATCGAACTCCGGATCCAGTGTGCGCCCCGCCTGGTCCAGCGCCAGGAACGCCCGCCCCAGCGTGCTGATCTGGCTGGGGAGGATGATGCCGGAGGTGGCGGCGATCTTGGTCAGCTCGATCACGACGCGCCCCAGCTCGATCTCCCGGGCGGTGGCGCCGTAGAAGCGGCTCACCAGCTCCGTCACCTCGCGGACGAACTTCTCCTCCTCCCACAGCCCCTCCAGCGGCGTCCCCATGGCGATGGAGATGCGCGCCGCCTCCTCGCCGTTGCCGTCCGCCACGGCGAGCATCAGGCGCAGCAGGTGGTCCTGCAGGGAGGGCGGAATGCGCCCCACCATCCCCAGGTCCAGCAGCGCGACGCGCCCGTCCGTCGTCACGAAGACGTTGCCGGGGTGCGGGTCGGCGTGGAAGAAGCCGTCCACCAGGATCTGCTTGAGGTACGCCTGGAAGAGCTCCTCGGCCAGCGCGACGCCGTCGATCTCCATGTGCCGGAGCGGGCTCAGCTCCGTGATCTTGCGCCCGCGCACGTACTCCATGGTGAGCACGCGCGGGCGGGTCAGCTCGTCGATGGCGGAAGGGATCGCGATGCGGTCGAACTGCGCCAGGTTGCGCCCCAGCGTGGCGAGGTTGGCCGCTTCGCTCTTGTAGTTGAGCTCGTCCAGGATGTTGCGCCTGAACTCCTGGATTAGCCCGAGCACGCCGTAGCGCTGCCCCACCTCCGTGCGCCGCTCCGCCATCGCGGCGACCTCTTCCAGCGCGTCCAGGTCGTCGGTGATGCGGTCGCGCACGCCGGGGCGCTGCACCTTGACCACCACCCGCCGCCCGTCGTGCAGCGTCGCCTGGTGCACCTGGCCCAGCGACGCCGCCGCCATCGCCTTCGGATTGAACTCCGCGTACGCCTCGCCGATCGTCTTCCCCAGATCTTCCTGGACGATGCGCTCCACCTCCTCGTACGGGAACGCCTCCAGCTTGTCCTGCAGGCGGGAGAGCGCGTCGACGTACGCCTCGGGCACCAGGTCCGGGCGCGTGGAGAGGAGCTGGCCGAGCTTGACGAAGGTGGGCCCCATCCGCTCCAGGTCCGCGGCGAGCGCCTCGGCTTCGGGCGCCGCGGCGGCGGTCTCGGCGGCGGTAGGCTCTTCCACCACCGCGTCCAGACCGGCCGTGTTCACGATGTCGCTGCGGCCGTACTTGATGAACAGCTTCGCGAGCTCGGCGTAGAGCTTCAGGTGCTTCGGATTGAGCGAGATCCCCATGCCTCTGCGTCGCCTTGGTGTGGGCGGAGCGCAGGCGCGCCCGCGGAAAGGGTGTACGCGCGCAAGTGCAGAAAGCATGCTCGGTTAGGGAACGGCGGGTCTCACGCGGAGGCGCGGAGGCACGGAGGAGGAACTGCAACTGCTTGGCTCACACAGAGACGCAGAGGCACAGAGGAAATAGACGAGGGGAGCACGACTGGACGGCGGGAGCGGTCGTCGGTTAGGATGGAGGGATGAAAATCAACTTCAAGGAGCTGCTCGCCGAGTACGGCCGTGTGGCGATCGCGGTGTACCTCGTCATCTTCGTGGCGACGCTGGTGGGAAGCTGGATGGCGATCCGGATGGGATGGCGGCCGTCAGGTGCGACGGGGAACGCGGGGACGTTCGCGGCGGCCTACCTCGCCACCAAGCTCACGCAGCCGCTCCGCATCGCCGCCACCCTGGTGCTCACGCCCCTGGTGGCAAAGGTGCACGAGCGGATCACGCGCGGACGCCGGCGGCCGGACGCGTGATGCGCTGTACCACGGCGGCGAGGACGGCGGTACGGATTTGGCTTTGCGCGTCCGCATGAACAGACGCGATTCCAACGATGGAAGGTCCGGCCGCGAGCGCGCGCTCAGCCTGGCGGTCGTGGCGCTGGTTGCCGGGGCGGGATTCGGGCGCCTCGCCGCGGCCGTCGCTCGCCGCGACACCGCCGAGGCCGACGAGGCGCTGCACGAGGCCACCGCCGTCGCCGAGGACCACCCGGTGCGCGAGGCCGCGGCCGCCATCGCGCCCGCGGGGAAGAAGCGGTATTACGTGCCCGCCGCCCTGTGCGCCTCGGGCGTCGTGCTTGCGGCTCCCGGCGCGCGCGAGCCCGGGGCGCTCCGCTCGCGCGGCGCGGGCGTGGGCGCGATCCTACTGGCGGCCGCGGCGGCGCGGGGGCTCAACCCAGCCTTCGACCGCTGGCTTCCCCAGCCGCCTCCGCCTCCCGGCCATCCACCCGACCGCCCCGTCTTTCCGAGCGGCCACGCGTTCGGCCCCGGCGCCGTCTCCCTGGCGACCGCGTACGTGCTGGCGCGGGAGGGGCTGGCCTCTGCCGCCATCACCTTTCCGATCGCCCTCACGGTGCCGCTCGTGATGTCCGGCGCGCGCGTGCTGGAGGAGAAGCACTGGGCGTCCGACGTCGCCGGCGGGTACCTGGGCGGAATCGCGTTGTCGGCGGCGTGCCTGGCGGGCTACGAAGCCACGCGCGGTACGTAGAACTTCGGTCTCACGCGGAGACGCGGCGGAACAACGACAGCCTGGCTCACGCGAAGGCTCAGCGGCGCGGAGAAGACCCTCTCTCCGTGTCTCCGCGGCTCCGCGTGAGCCCTGCCGTTTTCAGACCGCACGCGGATACCCGTTGAAGCCGCCACGACGCCAGCCGGAAAGGCCGGGAACGACACCACGGGGAGCGACGAACGCGTTGATGACCGGGAGGTTGATGATGATCTGCAGCATGGCGGGCCTCGTGTGTGATAAGGAGTAGGTTCCATCGGGTTCGGCCACCTATAAGGCGAGGATTGGACCCTTTTGGCCCAGATCGTAAGTCGTTGCAGATTAGCCGGATAGCGAAACGGCGCGTCGCGGCCCCGGCTCGCCTTCGGGATTCAGGCGTCCCAAAGGCGGACACTCGGACGATGCCCTCACCCCCGCTCGTTCCTCGCTGCCCCCTCTCCCGATAACAGGAGAGGGCTCCGCCCTCCTGTCATCGAGAGAGGGGGCGTAAAACTGCCCTGCGGCCCGCCCGGATCCTGTAGGGGCGCGATTCATCGCGCCCGTGTCACGGGCTTCACTGCAACCCTGCGGCGCACGAGACCGCTTCAGCGGTCTTCCCGTCGTTCCAGCCGGGGGCTTCAGCCCCATAAGCGCTAACTTTGCCCCCTAACAGTTTCTCTGGAAGCAGGTTAGCTGCACCTTGCGCTTGCGCCTTTTCTCCCGGAGCAGCTTACCAAGCTGCATGCCGTTCTCGAGCAACTCACTCGGATAGCACGGCAAC